>NZ_JBHTSA010000026.1:0-87007 GCF_042795405.1 Streptomyces sp. NPDC056480
GGGTGGGGTGGTGCTCCCGCTCGGGTCAAGGGGCAGGGAGTCGGGGGCCGGACCCGGGAGGCCCGGGCCGGGGTCCGGGAGCCGGGCTCCCGGTCAGACGCGGGCGGCGGACCGGCGGCGCAGGACGACGAAGCCGAGCCCTGCGGCGGCCAGCGAGGCCGCCCCCGCACCGGCCGCGATCAGCGCGGTGCCGTCGCTCCCGGCACCGAGTTCGGCGCCGGCCGCGACACCGCCCTTCGGGACGACGGAGGTCTGTCCGGTGTTCGTGGTGGTGCCGGTGTTGCCCGCGGGGGCCGGGGTGGTGACCGACGGCGCCGGGGTGGGCGTGGCCGGGTCCTTCTCGCAGCCCTTGGGGAGCTTCGGGAAGGCGGTCCAGAGGTAGGGCGTGTCGCCGCCCTGGGTGCGCTGCCCGAGCTGCGGGGTGGCGGTGTTCGCGTCCTTGATCGTGAGGCCCATGCCGAGGTCGGCCGCGTGGGCGCGGTCGACGGTGACGATGGGCTTGCCCGCCTCGTCCTTGAGGACGGCCTTGGGGCCCTTCTCCAGGTCGTTGGTGAGCGTCACGGTCAGCAGGGCGAAGACGGACGGGATGTCCTGTCGGACGGTGCACTCGCCGAGGGTGACGACGGGCCCGGGGGTGGGCGCGGAGGTGGGCGTGGTGTCCGGGGCCTCGACGAGGCGCGGGGCGGCCTGCTTCGGCGAACCGGGGACGTACGCGGCGAACTGACCGTCCTGCTCCAGGACGACGACGGCCCTGCCGAAGGTCCAGACGGAGCGGACGCCGGTCACGTAGGTGTAGCCGCGGCCCGTGCCGTTCTCGATCAGCTGGAGGCCGAAACGGCCGTCCTTCTTGCCGAGCTGGACGACGGTCCCGTCGGCGAGCCGGTAGGTGCCGGGCTTGGGTCCCGCGATGTTGCCGGCCCAGTTGTGGGTGGTGCCGTCGGGGTTGAGGACGAAGAACTCGCCGTTGTCCTGGCCGGCGACGGAACGGGTGACGGCCTCCAGGACACCGACCGGCCGGCCCTCGCGGAACAGCTCGGCACGGTGGTTCTGCTCGTTGACCTTGTAGATCCTGGCGACGGTGCCGGTCAGGAGGGTCTCGGTACGGACGAGGGTGCCCTTCGCGGAATCCGCGGCGGTCCCGGCCTCCGGGGTCTGCGCGGTGCTCCCGCCCTTCGCGCCGTTCGCGCCCTTCGGGTCCTTCGGGCCCTTCGTGGTCTTCGCCGCGTCCGAGGCGTCCGTGCCGGCCTCGGCCGGAATCTCGTCGGACGGCTTGACGTCGGCGGACCGCACGCCGGCCGACGCAGGCGAGGTGACCGCCGGAGCGGCGGTGACCGGTCCGGCGGCGAAGGCGGTGCCCGCCGCCACGGCGGGGGTGAGGGCCACGCCCGCGACGAGGGCGGTGGCGATGGCGGTGCGAAGGGCGGTGCGCATAACGACTCCTGGAGATCAGGCAGGTGGATACGTGAGTCGCATGCCGCTTTTTCTCAGTCCGTTCGGGGGGTTCGGCGAGGTCTGGCCGGCTGCTGAGAAAGAATCTATTGATCTTGTTTCCAGGACTTGTCCGCTCCATGTCACGGGCCTGTGACAGGGCTCACCCGCCCTCCCTCCGCACGTCACCACGCCGACCTCCCGCCTGTGACCTCGGGCTCTGCGAAGACCGTCCCCTGTACAGGTCGCTACGCGCGTAGATATGCTCGACTGGTGACCATGCCCACCACTGCACACGCAGCATCCGCATTCGCCGACGTGACCGCGTCCGACGGTGCGCTGCGCCGCTTCCTCCACGGGCTGCCCGGCGTCGACGCCGTCGGCCTGGAGGCGCGCGCCGCGTCCCTCGGCACCCGCTCGATCAAGACCACGTCCAAGGCGTACGCCATCGACCTGGCCATTTCCATGATCGACCTGACGACGCTCGAAGGCGCGGACACCCCGGGCAAGGTCCGGGCGCTCGCCGCCAAGGCCGTCCGTCCCGATCCGACCGACCGCACGACCCCGACGACCGCCGCCGTCTGTGTCTATCCGGACATGGTGGCCACCGCCAAGGCCACTCTCGCGGGCTCCGGCGTCAAGGTCGCCTCGGTCGCCACCGCCTTCCCGGCCGGCCGCGCCGCGCTCCCCGTGAAGCTCGCCGACACGGCGGACGCCATCGCCGCGGGCGCCGACGAGATCGACATGGTCATCGACCGTGGCGCCTTCCTCGCCGGCCACTACCTGCAGGTCTTCGAGCAGATCGCCGCGATCAAGGCGGAGTGCGGCGACCGCGCCCGGCTCAAGGTGATCTTCGAGACCGGCGAGCTGTCCACGTACGACAACATCCGCCGCGCCTCCTGGCTCGGCATGATGGCCGGCGCGGACTTCATCAAGACCTCGACCGGCAAGGTCGCGGTCAACGCCACCCCGGCCAACACCCTGCTCATGCTGGAGGCCGTGCGCGACTTCCGCGCGCAGACCGGCGTGCAGATCGGCGTGAAGCCGGCCGGCGGCATCCGCAACACCAAGGAAGCGATCAAGTTCCTGGTTCTCGTCAACGAGACCGTGGGTGAGGACTGGCTGGACAACCACTGGTTCCGCTTCGGCGCCTCCAGCCTGCTCAACGACCTGCTGATGCAGCGCCAGAAGCTGGCGACCGGCCGTTACTCCGGCCCCGATTACGTGACGGTGGACTGATCAACATGGCATCTGCATTCGAGTACGCACCGGCGCCCGAGTCCCGGTCCGTCGTCGACATCGCCCCGAACTACGGCCTCTTCATCGACGGCGAGTTCGTCGAGGCGGCCGACGGCAAGGTCTTCAAGACCGTCTCCCCCGCCACCGAGGAGGTCCTCTCCGAGATCGCCCAGGCGGGCGCCGAGGACGTCGACCGTGCGGTGAAGGCGGCCCGCAAGGCGTTCGAGAAGTGGTCGGCGCTGCCGGGCTCCGAGCGCGCCAAGTACCTCTTCCGCATCGCCCGGATCATCCAGGAGCGCAGCCGCGAGCTGGCCGTCCTGGAGACGCTGGACAACGGCAAGCCGATCAAGGAGACGCGCGACGCGGACCTCCCGCTGGTCGCCGCGCACTTCTTCTACTACGCGGGCTGGGCCGACAAGCTCGACCACGCGGGCTACGGGGCGAACCCGAAGCCGCTGGGCGTGGCCGGCCAGGTCATCCCGTGGAACTTCCCGCTGCTCATGCTGGCGTGGAAGATCGCCCCGGCGCTGGCGACCGGCAACACGGTCGTCCTGAAGCCGGCCGAGACGACCCCGCTGACCGCCCTGTTCTTCGCGGACATCTGCCGCCAGGCCGGGCTGCCGAAGGGCGTCGTCAACATCCTTCCCGGGTACGGGGACACGGGCGCCGCGCTGGTCGAGCACCCGGACGTGAACAAGGTCGCCTTCACCGGTTCGACCGCCGTCGGCAAGGCCATCGCGCGGTCGATCGCCGGCACCGACAAGAAGGTCACCCTGGAGCTGGGCGGAAAGGGCGCGAACATCGTCTTCGACGACGCCCCCATCGACCAGGCCGTCGAGGGCATCGTCAACGGCATCTTCTTCAACCAGGGCCAGGTCTGCTGCGCGGGCTCGCGCCTCCTCGTCCAGGAGTCGATCCAGGACGAGCTGCTGGACAGCCTGAAGCGCCGTCTGAGCAGCCTCCGCCTCGGCGACCCGCTGGACAAGAACACCGACATCGGCGCCATCAACTCCTCGGAGCAGCTGGCGCGGATCACCTCGCTGGTGGAGCAGGGCGAGGCGGAGGGCGCCGAGCGCTGGACCGCCGCCTGCGACATCCCCGAGGCCGGTTACTGGTTCGCCCCGACGCTCTTCACGAACGTCACGCAGGCGCACACCGTCGCCCGCGACGAGATCTTCGGCCCGGTCCTCTCGGTGCTGACGTTCCGTACGCCCGACGAGGCCGTCGCGAAGGCGAACAACAGCCAGTACGGCCTGTCCGCCGGCATCTGGTCGGAGAAGGGCTCCCGCATCCTGGCGGTCGCCAACAAGCTCCGTGCCGGTGTCGTCTGGGCCAACACGTTCAACAAGTTCGACCCGACCTCGCCGTTCGGCGGTTACAAGGAGTCGGGCTTCGGCCGCGAGGGCGGCCGTCACGGTCTGGAGGCCTACCTCGATGTCTGACGTGACCCGTCTTGGCGTCTTCAAGACCTACAAGCTGTACGTCGGGGGCAAGTTCCCCCGCTCCGAGAGCGGCCGGGTGTACGAGGTGACCGACTCCAAGGGCAAGTGGCTGGCGAACGCCCCCCTCTCCTCCCGCAAGGACGCCCGTGACGCGGTCGTCGCCGCGCGCAAGGCCTTCGGCGGCTGGGCGGGCGCGACCGCGTACAACCGCGGCCAGATCCTCTACCGCGTCGCCGAGATGCTGGAGGGCCGCCGGGACCAGTTCGTCCGCGAGGTCGCGGACGCGGAGGGCCTGTCGAAGTCGAAGGCCGCCGTGGTCGTCGACGCGGCGATCGACCGCTGGGTCTGGTACGCAGGCTGGACGGACAAGATCGCCCAGGTCGTGGGCGGTGCGAACCCGGTCGCGGGCCCGTACTTCAACCTCTCCACGCCCGAGCCGACCGGTGTCGTCACGGTCGTGGCCCCGCAGGACTCGTCCTTCCTCGGCCTGGTCTCGGTGATCGCCCCGGTGATCGCGACGGGCAACACGGCGGTCGTCATCGCCTCGGAGAAGGCCCCGCTCCCGGCCCTCTCGCTGGGCGAGGTGCTCGCCACCTCCGACCTGCCGGGCGGTGTCGTCAACATCCTCTCCGGCAAGGCCGCGGAGATGGGCCCGCACCTGGCGGCCCACCAGGACGTCAACGCGATCGACCTGACGGGCGCGACCGAGGGCGACCTGGCCCGCGACCTGGAGATCGCGGCGGCGGACAACCTGAAGCGCGTCCTGCGCCCGCGCACGGAGGACTTCGCCGAGTCCCCGGGCACGGACCGCATGACGGCGTTCCTGGAGACGAAGACGGTCTGGCACCCGACGGGTTCGCTGGGCGCGAGCGGCTCCTCGTACTAGGTACGCGACCGCTCCGACCGGCTGAGCGGTCCGGTCCGACGGGCCCCCGGGTGATCCCGGGGGCCCGTCGTCATGCCCGGCCGCGTTCCACGAGCCCCGCCACGCCGTCGAGCACGCAGTCGAGTCCCGTCTCGAACTGCCAGGCCGCGTCGTCCTTGCGCGCGGCCCCCTGGGTGTACCGCCGGTAGGTCGGGTAGCGCCCGGTCTCCATCAGGTACGACATCTGCGGGGCGAGTCCCCGGCGGGTCTCGTCGGCGCTCTGCCAGCCCTGCTCCGCCATGTACTGCCGCAGCGCGGCCTCGGACTGCGTGGCCCCGTGGACGTACGCGTTGACCGCCCGGAACGCGGCCATCATCGTGTCGGCGTCGAGCCCGAGCCCGTCGAGCGAGGCCAGCTGGCGCTCGGCCGCCGCCATCCGGGTCGGGGTGAGCGCGAAGAGCGGCGCCGGCATATGGGCCAGCCAGGGGTGGCGCAGCATCATCTCCCGGGTCCGCAGGGCGTACGCGCGGAGCGTGTCCCGCCAGCCGGAGACCTCGTCCACCGGCGCCAGTTCGCCGGAGACCCGGTCGATCATGAGCGCCCACAGCTCGTCCTTGCCGTTGACGTGCCGATAGGCGGCCATGGGCGCGACGCCGAGTTCGGTGGCGACCTTCCTCATGGTCACGGCGGCGAAACCCTCGCGGTCCGCGATGCCGATCGCGACCTCGGCGATCCTCCCCGCGCTGAGGGACGCCCGCGGTGCCGCCGCGGGCCGCTCCAGGCGCTCCCACAGCGAGACGTCGTCCGCCTCTTCCTTCTTCGCCACTGGGGCCTCCCTCTCTCGCGTACAGCGTATGCCTTGTGGACGCCGTACACACCGACGTGTACGTTGTACACCAGTCGGTATACGACGTACACATCGATGTTCCAGGGGGAACCCATGACCACTCCGCTCCATCTCGCCGTGATCCAGGGCTCGACCCGCGACGGCCGTCTCGGCCCCGTCGTCGCGAACTGGCTGCTCACCCACGCCGCCGGCCGTCCGGACCTGACCACCGACCTGATCGACCTGGCGGAGACCCCGCTGCCGACCGTCTTCCCGCACCTCGGCCAGGCCCCCGAGCGCGCCGAGGACCGCGCCCTGCTCGCCGCCGTGTCACCGCGCCTGGCCGCCGCCGACGCCTTCGTCGTGGTGACCCCCGAGTACAACCACAGCTACCCGGCCGCCCTGAAGAACGCGATCGACTGGCACAACCGGGAATGGCACGCGAAGCCCGTCGGCTTCGTCGCCTACGGCGGCTTCTCCGCCGGCCTGCGCGCCGTCGAACACCTGCGGGGCGTCTTCGCCGAGCTGCACGCCGTCACCATCCGCGAGACGGTCGGACTCCAGGGCGTCTGGGGACGGTTCGACGAGAACGGCCGGGCCGTCGACCCTGCCACCGACACCGCGGCGAAGGCGATGCTCGACCAACTCGTCTGGTGGGGCGAGGCACTTCGCGAGGCCCGCACGAACAAGCCGTACGCGGCCTGAGCCATGACGTCCCCTCAGCCTCCCGCGCAGGACACCCGCATCCCCTACCTGGGCATCACCGGGCTCATGCTCGGCGTCGTCCTCGCGACCCTCGACGGCACGATCGTCGGCACCGCCCTCCCCACCATCGCGGGCGAACTCGGCGGCCTCGACCGGCTGTCCTGGGTCGTCACCGCCTATCTCCTCACCGCCGCCGTCGCGACCCCGCTCTGGGGCAAGCTCGGCGACCTCCACGGCCGCAAGGGCGCCTACCTCTCGGCCGTCGGCGTCTTCCTCGCCGGGTCGGTCCTCTCCGGCCTCGCGCAGAACATGGGCCAGCTCATCGCCTTCCGCGCCCTCCAGGGCATCGGCGCCGGCGGCCTGATGGTCGGCGCCTTCGCCCTCATCGGCACCCTGGTGGCCCCGAAGGACAGCGCCCGGGTCCAGGGAGTCACCGGCGCGATGCTGCCGGCGGCCTTCGCCGCCGGCCCGCTCCTCGGCGGCCTCCTCACCGACCACCTGAACTGGCGCTGGGCCTTCTACGTCAACCTGCCCGTCGGCCTCGCCGCCCTGCTGATCGTCTCGCTCCGCCTGCGCGTCCGGACCCCGCGCGTCCGAGCCCGCGTCGACTGGGCGGGAGCCCTGCTGCTGACCACCGGCGTCCTCGCGCTGACCCTGCTCGCCGGCTGGGCCGGCACCGCCCACGCCTGGACCTCACCCCGGATCCTCGCCCTGGGCGCGCTCGCGGCCGTCGCGCTCACCTGGTTCGTCCGGGTCGAGCGGCGGGCCGAGGAGCCCGTGATCCCGCCCCGGCTCTTCCGCACCCGCAACTTCACACTGGCGCAGATCCTGAGCCTCCTGGTCGGCGCGGGCATGATCGCCGCCCTGAACTACCTTCCGCAGTACCTGCAGTTCGCCCGCGGACAGTCGTCCACCGCGAGCGGACTGCTGCTGCTCCCGCTGATGCTCGCCATGGTCGCCGCGCAGCTGGCCTCGGGCCGGATCATCGCCCGCACCGGCCGCTACCGGATGTACCCGATCGCCGGCGGAGCGCTGATGACGGCGGGCGCGCTCGTCCTGCTGCTGCTCGACGTGGACACCCCCGTCGCCGTCGCCTCCGGGCTCACCGTGGTCGTCGGCGCGGGCATGGGCTTCCTCATGCAGGCCACGCTGCTCGTCACGATGTACGGCGCCGAGCCGCGCGACATGGGCGCGGCCAGCGGCACCGTCACCCTCGTGCGGACGCTCGGCGGCTCGCTCGGCGTGGCCGTCCTCGGCGCGGTGTTCACCGCGCGCCTCGACGGGGCCGACACCCGTCTGACCCCGGCGCAGGCCCTGCGGCTGCCGGAGCCGGCACGGGAGGGCCTGGGGGCGGCGGTGACGAGCGGGGTGCACGGGGTGCTGCTCGGCACGGCACTGCTCGCCGCCGTGGCCTTCGCCGTGGCCTGGCTCGTACGGGACACCTCGCTGCGGCCCGAAGCCGGCTCCGTTACGGAAGCAGCCCCCGCGTCAGCGGACCCGCCACCGGCAGATCGGCCACTGCCCCGCCCTTCGTGAGGTGGTCGGTCACCAGGTTGGTGCCCACCGGCTTGAAGTCGGCGACCTGGGTGCCGAGGCCGTTGTCGAGCGGGTCGACGCCGGTGTTGGCCAGCGGGTCGAGCTGGAGCCGGGTCAGCGGGCCGATCCCGTGGGTGACACCGGACAGCGCCCCCGCACCGGCCGCGGTGGCGTCCGTCCTGGTCAGCGAGTCGACGGGCAGCGGCACCGGGGCCACGGCCTGCGCCGCCGCACCGGCGCCGAACACCGCCGCGCCCGCCGCCGTGACGGTGAGACCTGCCGTGAGCAGGGCGCTGCGACGGGGGCTCCGGGATTCTGCGTGACGCGCCATGATGATCCTTCCGAGATGTCCACGGGGTGACCGAGCGGACACCGACAGTAGTTGAGGTGTGATGCTCGATACCAACGGGCTTCCTCGGGGGTCCCCTGCACGGGGGAATGCTTCACACTGGTGTCCCGTGAGTTCCCAACCGATCCCGACCCGCGTCGTCCTGCTCGCGGGCCCCTCAGGCTCCGGCAAGTCGTCCCTCGCCGCCGTCACCGGTCTCCCGGTGCTGCGCCTCGACGACTTCTACAAGGAGGCCGACGACCCCACCCTCCCTCTCGTGGAGGGCAGCGCGGACATCGACTGGGACTCCCCGGGGTCCTGGGACGCGGACGTGGCCGTCGCCGCCATCGTCGAACTGTGCCGCACGGGACGGACCGACGTCCCCGTGTACGACCTCGCCACCAGCTCCCGGGTGGACCGCGAGCGGCTGGACATCGGACGGACGCCGCTGTTCGTGGCGGAGGGGATCTTCGCGGCCGAGATCGTGGCGCGCTGCCGTGAGCTCGACGTCCTCGCCGACGCGCTCTGCCTGCGCGGCCGCCCCTCGACGACCTTCCGCCGCCGGCTCGCCCGCGACCTGCGCGAGGGCCGCAAGTCGGTCCCGTTCCTGCTGCGCCGCGGCTGGCGCCTGATGCGCGCGGAGCGGGCGATCGTCGCCCGCCAGTCGGAACTCGGCGCCCACCCCTGCGCCAAGCCGGAGGCCCTGGGCCGGCTGGCAGCGGCGGCGGCGGGCCGCCACCGCACGCCCGCGGCGAGCTGAGACCCGACAACACGACGCGGGTCGTACGAGCCCCCCAGCTCGTACGACCCGCGTCGCTGTTCCCCGTACCCCCGTACGGTTCCCCCGTGCTCCCCCGACGGCTCCGTTTCCCCCGTAGCCCCCGTGGGTCTTTCCCCCGGCCTTCAGGCCACCAGCTCGCCGAAGGACTCCTCCTCGTCACGGCCGAAGCTGAGCACCTCGTCCTCGCGCAGTCGCCGCAGCGACCGCCAGATGCTCGACTTCACCGTGCCGACACTGATGTCCAGGATCTCCGCGATCTCCGGATCGGTACGGCCCTCGTA
This sequence comes from Streptomyces sp. NPDC056480, assembly GCF_042795405.1. Lineage (NCBI taxonomy): Bacteria > Bacillati > Actinomycetota > Actinomycetes > Kitasatosporales > Streptomycetaceae > Streptomyces > Streptomyces sp. NPDC056480. Next base: position 9,432 of record NZ_JBHTSA010000026.1, read on the forward strand.
GTAGCGCAGCACCAGCATCGTCCGCTGGAGCTCGGGCAGTCGGGCCAGCGCCTGCCACAGCACCGCGCGCAGCTCCGTGCCGCGCATCGCGTCCGTCTCGCCCACCGTCTCCGGGAGCTCCTCGGTCGGGTACTCGTTGAGCTTGCGCCGGCGCCACGCGCTGATGTGCAGATTGGTCATGGTGCGGCGGAGGTATCCGCCGACCGCGGCCTTGTCACTGATCCGCTCCCAGGCGCGGTACGTGGAGAACAGCGCGCTCTGGAGCAGGTCCTCGGCCTCGAACCGGTCACCGGTGAGGTGGTAGGCGGTGGCGTACAGGGAGGCACGACGCTCCTGGACGTAAGCCGTGAACTCGGCTTCCGAACAGTTGCGCTCCCCCGTGACCTCCCCGTACGCCGCTCCCCCGTCAGCAATGGCCACCATGTACGGCGCCTTGCGCTGACGCCCGACGCTGCGAACGCACCCCCGCCCGTTCACCGCGCCGGACTTCTCCGTGCTCCGCACGACGTCGTGGAGACGCGTGACTACTGCGCTTGAGGTGGTGCTGTGCAGTGCGTTCATCCGGCGCCCCCCGTCGGTTGGAGTGTGTTTCGGTCCGTGTGCAATGAAGCTTGCCCATCGGACTTCATGGCGTTGTCCGCCGACTGTCACAGGCGTGTCACAGGGCCCCGGACAGAAGCGCGCCTCCCAGCGGTCGAACTCGGACGGCCGAATGCGACAGAATGTTGCCCGTGCCTTTTCTGTTGCTGATCGAGGACGACGACGCCATCCGCACGGCCCTCGAACTCTCCCTGTCGCGGCAGGGCCACCGGGTGGCCACCGCCGCGACCGGTGAGGACGGCCTCCAGCTGTTGCGCGAGCAGCGGCCGGACCTGGTCGTGCTCGACGTCATGCTGCCCGGCATCGACGGCTTCGAGGTCTGCCGGCGGATCCGCCGCACGGACCAGTTGCCGATCATCCTGCTGACCGCGCGCAGCGACGACATCGACGTGGTCGTGGGCCTGGAGTCCGGAGCCGACGACTATGTCGTCAAGCCGGTGCAGGGCCGCGTCCTCGACGCCCGGATCCGGGCCGTACTCCGGCGCGGGGAGCGGGAGTCGACGGACTCGGCGACCTACGGCTCGCTGGTGATCGACCGCTCCGCGATGACGGTCACCAAGAACGGCGAGGACCTCCAGCTCACCCCGACCGAGCTGCGGCTGCTCCTGGAGCTCAGCCGCCGGCCCGGACAGGCGCTCTCCCGGCAGCAGTTGCTGCGGCTCGTCTGGGAGCACGACTACCTGGGTGACTCGCGGCTCGTCGACGCCTGTGTGCAGCGGCTGCGCGCCAAGGTGGAGGACGTGCCGTCCTCGCCGACGCTCATCCGCACCGTGCGCGGGGTCGGCTACCGGCTGGACGTTCCTGCGTGAGCAAGGGGATCGTCACGCGGCTGCGTCTCTCCAGCCTGCGGCTGCGTCTTGTCGTCGTCTTCGCCCTGGTCGCGCTCACCGCGGCCGTCGCCGCCTCCGGCATCGCGTACTGGCTGAACCGCGAGGCGGTACTGACGCGTACCCAGGACGGGGCGCTCAACGACTTCCGGCAGGAGATGCAGAACCGGGCGGCGACGCTGCCGCTGCGGCCCACGCAGGAGGACCTGCGGCGGACGGCCGAGCTGATGGCGACCGGCAGCGCCAACTACCAGGTGCTGCTGCTCGGCGAGCGTGACGCGGGCAAGCCGATCGTCGGCGCCTCGGACCCGGACGACTTCACCCTGGCCGACGTGCCGCGCCCGCTGCGCGAGGCCGTGGACACCGAGCGGCCGGTGACGGAGGCCAACCCGTACCCGTACCACCTGTTCTGGCAGCGCACGGAGCGGAACGGGACGCCGTACCTGGTCGGCGGGACGCGGATCGACGGCGGTGGACCCGCCGGCTACATGTTCAAGTCGCTGGCCGCCGAGAAGGCCGATCTGAACTCGCTCGCCTGGTCGCTCGGAATCGCGACCGCGCTCGCCGTGGCCGGCTCCGTGCTGCTCGCGCAGGTCGCGGCGACGACCGTGCTGCGTCCCGTGCACCGGCTCGGCGAGGCGGCCAAGCAGCTCGGCGAGGGCAAGCTCGACACCCGGCTCCGGGTCACCGGCGCCGACGAACTGGCCGATCTCACCAGGACGTTCAACAGCGCGGCCGAGTCCCTGCAGAAGAAGGTCGCGGACATGAGCGCCCGCGAGGAGTCCTCCCGGCGGTTCGTCGCCGACATGTCGCACGAGCTGCGGACCCCGCTGACCGCGCTCACCGCCGTCACCGAGGTCCTGGAGGACGAGCAGGACTCCCTCGACCCGATGATCGCCCCGGCCGTCGCCCTGGTGGTCAGCGAGACCCGGCGGCTCAACGACCTGGTCGAGAACCTGATGGAGGTGACCCGCTTCGACGCGGGCACCGCCCGGCTCGTCCTCGACGAGGTGGACATCGCCGACCAGATCACCGCGTGCATCGACGCGCGCGCCTGGCTCGACGCGGTCGACCTGGACGCCGAGCGCGGCATCGTGGCACCCCTCGACCCGCGCCGGCTCGACGTGATCCTGGCGAACCTGATCGGCAACGCCCTGAAGCACGGCGGTTCGCCGGTCCGGGTCTCGGTGCGCACCGAGGAGGACGAACTGGTCATCGCCGTACGCGACCACGGCCCCGGCATCCCCGAAGAGGTGCTCCCGCACGTCTTCGACCGCTTCTACAAGGCGAGCGCGTCCCGGCCCCGGTCCGAGGGCAGCGGGCTCGGCCTGTCGATCGCCATGGAGAACGCGCTGATCCACGGCGGTTCCATCACCGCCGCCAACTCGGTCGGCGAGGACGGCGCGGTGGACGGCGCGGTGTTCGTACTGCGGCTGCCGCTCGACGCGTCGGGGATCACCCGCGAGGTGCAGACCCGCAGCAGCCAGGGCGAGGTGGAGGAAGCGTGAGACGCCGCACCGTGGGGCGTACGGCCGTGACGGCCGGACTCGTCGCACTCACCGCACTGGCCACCGGCTGCGGGATCAGGACCACGTCGGTCCCGGTGGACGCCGGCGCGGCCCCGTCCCGGGTCCCCTGCAGCGTGACCCAGGAGGGGACGACCAGCTCGGCGGTGCAGGGCGTGCCGGTCCGGGTGTTCCTCGTCTGCGGCTCGCAGCTCGAGGCGGTGGACCGGCGCTCGCTGCCGGAGGAGAAGGCGGGCGGCGACCCGGTGCGCACGGCGTCCGGGCTGCTCGCGCAACTGCTGGCCGAACCCTCGGAGAGCGAGCAGCGGGCCGGGTTCACGACGGCGGTCCGCGGCCCGCTGGTCGTGGGCGGCGGCCACAAGGGCGACCCGGCGGGCACCCTGCGGCTGAGCCGCCAGCCGGAGGACCTGGCCCCGACGGCCCTGTCCCAGCTGGTCTGCACGTTCGCGGCGAGCTCGGCGGGGGCGGGGGAGCAGACGGTGCTGCTGGGCGGGCCGGGCGCGTACGCGCCGAAGCGCTACCGCTGCACGACCGAACTCCGCGAACGCCCGGAATCGACCCCGCCCACGGCCCCCGCCCCGGGCTGACGCCCCCGCCCTGTGCGCGTCGGCGCGGCGCGCACAGCGGGTCGCCCCGGGTCCGGCGGAACCGGACGCGTGGTTCGGGGCGTCTTGGGGGGCGTGCAGCGTCAAGGTTCGGGCGGCAGTGCCGCCGTGGTCGTCCGCGTGGCAGGGTTCGCCCTCGTCCTCGCGCATCTGCTGCTCGTCGCCTGGGTCAGCCTGCGCCCACGGGACGTCGCCTGGGTCACCGCCCCGAACATCGTCCCCCTCGACGGCCTCCGCGCCGACCTCGCCCTCGGTACCGCCGAGGCCGCCCGGCTGATCGGCGAGGGGCTGCTGCTGCTCGCCCCGCTCGGGATCCTGCTCCCGATGGCCGACGGACGGCTCCATGTCTCCGGGTGGGCCTCCCTCACCCGTACGACCGCCGCGGGCGCGCTGGTGTCCCTGGCCGTGGAGCTGTTGCAGACCGCCGTGCCCGGTCAGGTCGTGGACGTGGACTCGGTCCTCCTGAACACCGCCGGGGTGGCGCTCGCGCATCTCCTCTTCGTTCCGGCCGGCCGCACCTGGCTGCGCCGCAGGTCGGACGAGGGGCGGGCGGGCTCCTCCGCGGGGAGCAGTCCGGGCCGGGGTTCGGCCCTGCTGCGGAACGAGGGGTCTCAGGGTGCGACCCCGACGATTCCCAGGGTCCCGATCGCCCGGTAGACCGACGCCCCGGAAGGCCTTCCGGCGGCACCATGGAGTCATCGGGAGCCCGACGGAGCGGCTCCCGGACCGACTCCGAAGGAGCCCACCATGGCCGCACTGACCCGCCCTCGTGACGGACGCGTGATCGGCGGAGTGTGCGCGGGCCTGGCCCGGCGCTTCGGCATCTCCGCGAACACGATGCGTCTGATCTTCCTGGTCTCGTGCCTGCTGCCCGGCCCGCAGTTCCTGATCTACCTCGGCCTGTGGATCTTCCTGCCGGACGAGCGGAAGGCCACCTCCGCCTGGTGACGGCCCACGCCGAAGGGGCGCGTGCCCGGGAGACCGGGTGCGCGCCCCTTCGGCGTACGGAGAGCCGGGTACGGCCCCCGGGGTCAGCCGATCGGCAGACCGCCGGCGCCCAGCGGCAGGCCGCCGAGGAGGCCGCCCAGCGGGGTGGCGCCGAGGCCGCCGGCGGCGGCGTCGAGCGGGAGGTTCTGGGTGGCCTGCCCGGCGGCGGCCGGGAGGGTCTTCACGCCCTGGTCGAGACCCTGGCCGAGGGCGCCCTGGCCGGCACCGAGGGACTCGGCCGCGCCGTCGGGGAGCGTGGTGAGGTCGGCACCCAGCGGAACGGCCTTCGTCACCGTGCCCACAGCGTCGGCGTTGAGCGGCAGGGACGGCGCGGCGGAGGCCGTGCCGGCGGCGGCAGCGGCGAAAGCGGCACCGAGAGCGGCGACACCGAGCTTCTTGGCGGCAGACTGCTTCATCTGAAAATCTTCCTTGGGGAATCCGGGGGCTTCCGGGAAAGCCGGACGGGGAAATCCTGGGAATGCAGAGCGGCTCTGCAACCTAACCAGTGATCGACCCGTCCGCAAACACCGGAAAGCGGCCGGGTGTCGTACCTTTCCCGGCCGCTCGGTTCCCCTTGACGGGGTGGCGCTCAGCCCGCCGTACGGGAAGAGTCGCTGGTCGTGGCGGTCTGCTGGAACAGCCATTCGGACTTCAGCTCGGCATATCCGGGCTTGATGACCTCGTTGATCATGGCCAGGCGTTCATCGAAAGGAATGAACGCTGATTTCATCGCATTGACCGTGAACCACTGCATGTCATCGAGCGTGTAATCGAATGCATCGGTCAGCAGCTCGAATTCACGGCTCATGCTGGTCCCGCTCATGAGCCGGTTGTCGGTGTTGACCGTGGCCCGGAAGTGCAGCTTGCGGAGCAGGCCGATGGGGTGCTCGGCGAACGAGGCCGCGGCACCGGTCTGGAGATTGGAGGACGGGCACATCTCCAGCGGGATCCGCTTGTCGCGGACGTAGGCGGCGAGCCGGCCGAGGGTCACCGAGCCGTCGTCGGCGACCTCGATGTCGTCGATGATCCGGACGCCGTGCCCGAGCCGGTCGGCGCCGCACCACTGGAGCGCCTGCCAGATCGAGGGCAGCCCGAAGGCCTCGCCGGCGTGGATCGTGAAGTGGTTGTTCTCCCGCTTGAGGTACTCGAAGGCGTCGAGGTGGCGGGTGGGCGGGTAGCCGGCCTCGGCGCCCGCGATGTCGAAGCCGACGACACCGGTGTCGCGGTAGCGGTTGGCGAGCTCGGCGATCTCCAGGGCGCGGGCGGCGTGCCGCATCGCGGTGAGCAGGGCGCCGACCCGGATGCGGTGCCCGTTGGCCCTGGCCTGCCGCTCGCCCTCGCGGAAGCCCTCGTTGACGGCCTCGACGACCTGCTCGAGGGTGAGGCCGGCCTCCAGGTGCTGCTCGGGGGCGTAGCGCACCTCCGCGTACACGACGCCGTCCTCGGCGAGGTCGACGGCGCACTCGGCGGCGACGCGGAAGAGGGCGTCACGGGTCTGCATGACGGCGCAGGTGTGCGCGAAGGTCTCCAGGTACCGCTCGAGGGACCCGGAGTCGGCGGCTTCGCGGAACCAGATGCCGAGCTTGTCGGGCTCCGTCTCGGGGAGCTGCTGATAGCCCTGCTCCCGGGCGAGTTCGATGATCGTGCCGGGGCGCAGTCCGCCGTCGAGGTGGTCGTGGAGCAGCACCTTCGGGGCACGGCGGATCTGGTCCGCGGTGGGGACGCTGGGGGTCTGGCTCGTCATTTCCGCACTCTAGCCCCTACGCGCGTAGAGCGCGCCCCGTGGCGCCGCGTCCGTCCCGGGGTTTTTCGGGTGCGGCCCGGAATCGCGAACACCTAGCGTGGGCCCATGACTTCCGCGACCTCCGACGCCGAACTGCGGCGCATCCACGAGTCCTTCTCCGGCTTCCACCGACGTCAGGCGGACCGGGTCGTCGAATTCCCCGGCGGCTTCGCCGCGCTCGACGACCGGTACACGCACTCCCGGGGCAACAACCACCTGCTGGTCGACGGCGCGACCGACCCCGAGGCGCTGCCCGCGCGGGCCGAGGAACTGCTCGGCCACCTCCCGCACCGGCTCGTGTACGTCGTCGACGACGAGGTCGCGGCCGCCTGCCGCGGCCCGCTGGAGCAGGCCGGCTACAGCCACGCGGCCACGTACCTCATGCGGCACACCGGTCCGGTCCCGGCGCACGGCGGGGCCCGGCAGGTGGGCATGGAGGAGCTGCGCGCGCCGGCCGCGGAGGCCTGGCACCGGTTCGCGCCGGGGGTGTCCGACGAGGAGGTCCACCACCTGGTGGAGCGGCGGCGCGCCCGGCTCGGGGCCGCCGACGACGTACGGTTCCTCGCCTCGTACACCGAGGACGGCGAGGTGGCGTCGTGGGTCGACCTGTACCTCGACCCGGCGGTCGGGATCGCCCGGATCGAGGACCTGGTGACCGCCGAGGCGCACCTCGGGCGCGGCCATGCCGGACGGGTCCTCGACACGGCGCTGCACCTGGCGGCCGAGGCCGGCTGCGACCTCCGCTTCCTGAGCGCGAACAAGGCGAAGTGGCCGGACCGCTGGTACGGGCGCAAGGGCTTCGTCGTCGTCGACACCGTCCACAGCTTCGAGAGGGGGTAACGGCATGCCGACACCTGTGCACCCGCCCAAGCCGCGGCCCGGCGACAAGGTCGCGGTCGTCTCCCCGTCGAGCGGCCTGCCGGGGCTCCTCCCGATGCCCTACGAGCTGGGTCTCGACCGGCTGCGGCGGGAGTTCGGCCTGGTCCCGGTGGAGTACCCGACCACGCGCGCCTGGGGCTCGACGCCCCGGGAACGCGCCGCCGATCTGAACGCCGCGTTCGCCGACCCGGAGATCAGGGCCGTCATCGCCACCATCGGCGGCGAGGACCAGATCACCGTGCTCCCCCATCTGGACCGTGAGTTGATCCGCGCCCACCCGAAGCCGTTCTTCGGGTACAGCGACAACACCAACCTGCTGCTCTTCCTGCGCAACCTCGGCGTCGTGAGCTACCACGGCGGCTCGGTGATGGTGGAGCTCGGCCGGCCCGGGGCGCTCCACCCGCGGACGGCGGACTCCCTGCGGGCCGCGCTGTTCGGCTCCGGCCCGTACGAGCTGACGCCGTCGGCGGACGTCGGCGACGTCAACGGACGGTGGGAGACACCGGAGACCTTCGCGCGCGAACCGGTGATGGAGCCGGGCGAGGGCTGGTTCTGGCACAACGCCGACCGGGTCGTCACCGGGGCCGGCTGGGGCGGCTGCCTGGAGATCCTGGCCTGGATGCTGATGGCGGACCGGGAGATCCTGCCGGTCGAGGAGTACGACGGGCAGGTGCTCTTCCTGGAGACCTCCGAGGAGATGCCGGGCGCCGACGAGGTGTACCGGATCCTGCGGAACATGGGAGAGCGCGGGCTGCTGCGGCGGTTCCCGGCCGTCCTGATGGCCCGGGCCAAGAGCTGGAGCTTCGAGCAGCCCCTCGAAGCGCCGGCCCGGGCCGCGTACCGGAAGGCCCAACGCGAGGCGGTGCTCAGGGCGTTGAGCGAGTACGCGCCCGAGACCATGGCGGTCTTCGACGTCGGCTTCGGGCACACCGACCCGCAGCTGGTGCTCCCGTGCGGTGGCCCCATCCGCGTCGACGGTCCCGCGCGGCGCATCACCGTCACGTACTGACATCCGGCCGGACGACGGTGCCCCGCCGGACGATACGTAACAGAGACCGCGCGTACGACTGGCGTACACCTCTCCTTCTGAGACTGTTCTGTCATGGCGCACTTCGCACTCGTGGGGCCGCCCGACTCCCGGAGACCCCGGCTCGGTCGGCCCGTTGGAGGTTCCCGCACGTCCGCGGCGGTGGGCGGCGTGGTGCTGCTCCTTCCGGACGGCGATCCGGTGTCGGGGCGGCGCGCCTCCGGGCTGGCGCACGCGGCGATGCTGCCGCTCGGGCGCGGACTGGTCAGGGCGGGCCGGTCCGAGGGGCTCGTCGCCCATGTGGTGCGCTACCGCGGGCGCGGCTGGAACGGCACCGACGCGAACCTCGCGGCGGACGCCTCCTGGGCCGTCGCGGAGGCCGTACGGCGCTACGGCGACGTCCCGGTCTGTCTCGTCGGCCACGGCCTCGGGGGCAGGGCTGCCCTGCGGGCCGCCGGTCACGGCGCGGTCGGCGCGGTCCTCGCGCTCGCCCCGTGGCTGCCGGAGGACGACATGGCGGCGGAGCCGGAGTCCGTACGGCAGCTGGTGGGCCGCCGGGTGCTGCTCGTGCACGGCACCAACGACGCCCGCACGGACCCGGAGTTGTCGTTCCGGTACGCCGAGCGGGCGAAGAAGGCGAACCGCGACACCTGCCGGTTCGAGGTGCACTCGGACGGTCACGCGCTGCGGCAGTACGCGGACGAGGTGCGGGCTCTGGCCGCCGACTTCGTGCTCGGTGCGCTCTTCGCCCGGCCGGTCGCCCGGCCGGTGGCCGACGCGATGGCCGCTCCCCCGCCGCTGGGCCTGCGGATGCCGCTCGCGGCGGGTTTCGGGGGCTCACTCCGGAGGTGAGGGCTCCCTGTCGTCGGCCTCCGGCGGGAGGAGGGGCGCCGCGGGCTCCTTCGGGAGCAGATGGCCGCGCCTGCCGAGCAGGAACTTCTTGAAGGCTGCCACCGGGGCGGTGTCCGGGTGGCCGTCCAGCCAGGCGACGCCGATCTCGCGGACCGCGCGCGGCGCGGTGACGGTGAGTTCGACGACGCCGGGGCGCGGCACCGCCGGCGGGGGCAGCAGGGCGACACCGAGGCCGGCGGCGACGAGGCCGCGCAGGGTCTCGGCCTCCTCGCCCTCGAAGGCGATCCGGGGCTTGAAGCCGGCCTCCGCGCACAGGTCGTCGGTGATGCGGCGGAGCCCGTACCCCGGCTCCAGGGTCACGAAGGTCTCGTCGGAGGCCTCGGCGAGACGGACCCGCTTGCGGCCCGCGAGCCGGTGGTCGTCGGGGACGACGAGCCGGAGCCGCTGCTCGTCGAGGCGCCGGGCGACCAGGTCGGGGGCGTCGGGCACCGGCGAGGTCAGACAGAGGTCGAGGTCGCCCGCCCTGAGCCGTTCGATCATGGCCTCGCCGTAGTTCTGGACGAGGGTGAAGCGGATCCCCGGGTGGTCGACGCGGAAGGCGCGGATGAGACCGGGGACGGTCTCGGAGCCCATGGTGTGGAGGAAGCCGAAGGCGACGCGGCCCGCGGTGGGGTCGGCGTCGGCCCGTACGGTGTCGGCGGCGCGCTCGACCTCGGCGAGGGCCCGCTCGGCGGCGGTGAGGAAGCGGCGCCCGGCGGGGGTGAGGGAGACCGTGCGGCCGCGGCGGGCGAAGAGGGTGACGCCGAGGTCCTGTTCGAGCCGGACCATCGCGCGGGAGAGCGTGGACTGCGGGACGCCCATCTCGGCCGCGGCCCTGGTCACGTGCTCGTGCCGGGCGACCGCGGCGAAGTACGCGAGCCGCGGGGCGAGCAGCAGTCCCATGTCTTCTTCGTTACTGTTCGGTGACAGGCGAGGCTGTGACCTGTACTCATGCACCATGGGAACGATTACAGCAGTTCCGTGCATTGGACGCATGAAGCGGGGCGTCCTACGTTCGAGACATGCCTTCCGCCAGTACCAAGGCGGCCGCCACCCACGCGTCCGCCGACACCCGCCCCGCCCCTGCCGACACCCGCCTCGCCCCCGGCGCCCCCGGTTACCGCCGTATGAGCCTCGCGCTCTTCGCCGCCGGCCTCGCCGCCTTCGCGCTCCTCTACTCCACGCAGGCCCTGCTCCCGGCCATCTCGGCCGAGTTCGGCGCCACCGCCTCCGCCGCCTCCTGGACGGTCTCGGCCGCGACCGGCGCCCTCGCCCTGTGCGTGATCCCGCTCAGCGCCCTGTCGGAGCGCTTCGGCCGGCGCAGGATGATGATCGCCTCCCTGTCGGTCGCGGTCGGCCTCGCGCTCCTCGTGCCGCTCGCCCCGAACCTGGAGTCGCTGATCGCCCTCCGCGCGATCCAGGGCGCCGCGCTCGCCGGTCTTCCGGCCTCCGCGATGGCCTTCCTCGCCGAGGAGGTCCGCCCCAAGGCGCTGATCGCCGCGGTCGGCCTGTTCGTGGCGGGCAACTCGATCGGCGGCATGAGCGGCCGTCTGGTGACCGGCTGGGTGGCCCAGATGTGGGGCTGGCGGGCGGGTCTGGCCGCCGTCGGCCTGACGTCCCTGCTGTGCGCGCTGGCCTTCCGGGCGCTGCTGCCGAAGGCACGGCACTTCACACCCGGCACGCTCAACCCGAAGGCGCTCGCCCGGACCGTGCGCACGCACCTCGCGGACCCGCTGCTGATGCGTCTGTACGTGATCGGCGCCCTGTTCATGACGGTGTTCGGCGCGGTGTACACCGTGATCGGCTACCGCCTGGTCGAGGCCCCGTTCTCGCTGCCGCAGGGCGTGATCGGCTCGATCTTCCTGATCTACCTGGTCGGCACGGTCTCCTCCGCCGCGGCGGGCCGGCTCGTCGGCCGGCTCGGCCGGCGCGGGGCGCTCTACCTGGCGGTCTCCACCACCGCCGCGGGCCTGCTGTTCTCGCTCTCCGACGCGCTGCCTGCGGTCCTCGCGGGCCTCGTCCTGATCACGGCCGGCTTCTTCGCGGGCCACGCGGTCGCCTCCTCCTCGGTGAGCCGTACGGCCACGACGGGCCGCGCGCAGGCCTCGGCGCTCTACCAGTCCGCGTACTACCTGGGCAGCAGCGCGGGCGGCACGCTCGGCGCGATCGCGTTCCACGCGGGCGGGTGGGCCGGGACCGTCCTGATCGGTCTCGTCGCGGTCCTCGGTGTCGTCTCGGTGACCCTGTACGGCAGCCACAGCGCGCGCGTGGAGGCACGGCGGGTACGGCTCGCCGCGTCCTGCTGATTCCGGCCGGATCCCGTGCAACTGAGTCGCTCCCCCGGACGTCCTGACAGATAGGACTCAAGGGGGAGTTGACGATCATGAAGAGAATCACGGGTCGCATAGCCAGACGAGCCGGTCTCGCGGCGGGCCTCACCTCGCTGGTGCTGCCGATGACGATCGCGCTCGGTGCGGCTCCGGCGCAGGCGGCGTCCTGCAACGTGACGACGGGCCCGTACCAGAAGCAGGTGGAGAAGTTCCTCGGCCGCACGGCCGACGGACGCCAGTCGCTCGCCGACTGCAAGGCCATCCAGGCCTTCCAGAAGAAGCACGGCATCACCCCGAGCGCGGGGTACGCCGGGACGATCACCTGGCGCACGATGAACACGATGAACCAGCAGAAGGCGGCGGGGTCCAACCCGAACAAGGACCGCAGGTGTCCGACCAACAAGGGCCGGATCGCGTGCGTCGACCTCACCCGCCAGCTCAGCTGGATCCAGGACGGCTCGCGCCTCAAGTACGGGCCCGTGCCGGTCCGTACGGGCAAGGACGGCACCGAGACCCGGACCGGGTCGAAGAAGATCTACTGGCGGAACATCAACCACTGGTCGACGCTCTACCACGTCTCCATGCCGTACTCGCAGTTCTTCGACGGCGGCCAGGCCTTCCACTCGACCACGAAGTCCATGTGGAACCCGCCGGGCTCGGGCGGCTGCGTCAACATGACGTCGAAGGACGCCAAGGCGTACTGGGGCCTCCTCAAGAACGGCGACGACGTCTTCATCTACGGGCGCAAGCCGGGAACCTGACCCCGACTGTCAGTCCGCTGCGGTAGCTTCCCTCTCACCGGCACCGAACGGGTGCCGGCGAGGGGTGAGTGGGGTGTGGACCCGATGAGCGACGCCGCGGCCGCGACGACCGACCAACTGGACAAGTACCGCCGGGAGCTGACCGGTTACTGCTACCGGATGCTCGGATCCTCCTTCGAGGCGGAGGACGCGGTACAGGACACCATGGTGCGGGCCTGGAAGGCCATCGACTCCTTCGAAGGACGCTCCTCCCTGCGGTCCTGGCTCTACCGGATCGCCACCAACGTCTGCCTGGACGCGCTGAACGCGGGCAACCGGAGGGCACGGCCGATGGACCTGACCTCTCCGACGCCGGTCGCGCAGGCACAGCTCGTGAAGCAGCCCGAGATCACCTGGCTGGAGCCCGTCCCCGACGGGCGGGTGCTGCCCTCGGTCGCCGACCCGGCGGAGACGGCCGTCTCCCGGGAGACCGTGCGGCTGGCGTTCGTGGCCGCGCTCCAGCACCTGCCGCCCAAGCAGCGGGCGGTGCTCATCCTGCGCGAGGTGCTGACCTGGAAGGCGAGCGAGGTCGCCGAGCTCCTCGACACCTCCGTCGCCTCGGTCAACAGCGCCCTCCAGCGGGCCCGCGCGACGCTGGCCGAGCAGGCACCGGCCGCCTCCGACACCGCGAACCCCCTCGACGAGGAGCAGAAGGCGCTCCTGGAGCGCTACGTCGCCGCGTTCGAGGGCTACGACATGAAGGCGCTGACCGCGCTCCTCCACGAGGACGCGACCATGTCCATGCCGCCGTACGACCTCTGGCTCCAGGGGCACGACGACATCGTCGGCTGGATGCTGGGCGTCGGCGAGGTGTGCGCGGGCTCGAAGCTGGTGCCGACCGTGGCGAACGGCTCCCCGGCCTTCGCCCAGTACCACCCGGACCCGACGGGCGGCTTCAGCCCGTGGGCGCTGATCGTCCTGGAACTCCGGGACGGCAAGGTCGCCGGGATGGACTTCTTCCTGGACACCGAGCGCTGGTTCCCGCTCTTCGACCTGCCGGCCCGGCTGGAGGCGTAGGGCCCCGGGATCCGGCGGCCTGGAGGCTAGAGGCCCAGGGTCCCGCCGAGACCGGTGAGCAGGAGCAGGGCCCGCAGGTCGGGCCCCGCTCCGTGGAACCGGATCCGGTGCCCGCGGCGCCCGGCGGCGAGCTTCAGCCGGGCGAGGGCGTCGACGGCGGCGAGGTCGGCGGGCGCGAGGGCGCCGACCTCGCAGACCACGTCCCCGGGCGGCGCGGCCCCGAGCTCGGCACAGAGACGCGCCACCTCGTCCCCGGTGGGGCGGGCGGTCAGGGTCACGACGAGCGGTCGACTGGTGTCCACACGGCTTGAGACCGGCCTTCGGACCGGAACTCATCGGTGATCGCTTCGGCCTTAGGGTCGGGATCATGACTCTTGAGCCCGCCGAACTGGTGATCTTCGACTGCGACGGCGTCCTGGTGGACAGCGAGCGGATCTACTGCCGGGTGGACCGGGAGGTGTTCGCGAGCCTCGGAGCGGAGTTCACCGAGGCGGAGATGGTCGAGTACTTCGTCGGCTCCCCGCACGACATGCTCACCGCGATCGTGGAGGAGCGCCGGGGCCGCCCGCTGGAGCCCGACTGGCAGGCGCCCTTCACGCAGCGGTACGAGGACGCCCTGGACGCGGAGCTGACGGCCGTGGAGGGCGTCACGGACGTCCTGGACGCGCTGGCCGTCCCGTACTGCCTCGCCTCCAACGGCAGCCACGCCTCGATCCGGAAGAACCTCGGCCGCGCGGGCCTCCTGGACCGCTTCGAGGGCCGGATGTTCAGCGCCCGCGACGTCGCACGGGGCAAGCCGGCCCCGGACCTCTTCCTGCACGCGGCGGCCGCGATGGGCGTCGCGCCGGAGCGCTGCGCGGTGGTCGAGGACAGCCCGTACGGCGTCCGGGCGGCCCGGGCGGCCGGGATGCGCGCCTTCGGCTACACCGGCGGCCTGACGCCGGCGGCCCGGCTGACCGGTCCGGGGACGGTGGTCTTCGAGGACATGCGGGAGCTGAGGGGGCTGCTGGGGGCTGGGCTCAGCTGACCGGGAACTCCGCCGTGTCGAGGGCGAGGTCGAAGGGGGCGGGGAGGTGGATCTCCTCCCCGAACGGCACGGCACGGAGGACTCGGTAGACGTCCCCCTTCGGCTCTCCGTAGAGGGTCACGGTGGGGCCGCCGGACGCGAATGAGTCGATCAACAGGTAGAGCGGGATGCCGGCAGCGGCGTACCCGGCGGCCTTGCTGATGCGATCGTGGTTCGCGTTCGAGGGCGAGGTGACCTCGGCAACGAGCTCGACGGCATCGGCTGCCACGTACTGGCCGGGTCCATCGAGCACCGCGAAGGGAAGAACGGCGAGGTCCGGAACGAACATGCCCCTGCGCGCAGGCACGGCGATCGCTAGCGTCTGCACCACGCCCCACTCTTCCGGAATGCCGAGAACCAGCCGACGATGCACTCGCGAGGCGATGGAGTTGTGACGGCTGGCCGGTGACGGTGACACGGTGATGATCCCCTCAATGATCTCCACCTTGCAGCCCTCGGGTGCGTCCGTCTCCTCCCAGATCCGGACGAGGTCGTCCCACCCGTGGTCATAAGACGAGTGGTCGACGGTGAGTGCGCTCATGGCGGTCTCCTCTATCGGTGCGTCACCGATCCCAGCATGCCGAACGGGACCGGCGGGGGTCCACCGGTCCCGTTCACCCGAAGGTGTCACTGGCACATGCCAGCGGCGATCAGGTCACTACGCGATGCGGTCCAGGACGATCGGGTTCGGGGTGAACTCCGTGCCCGGCGCCGCGATGTCCCAGGCCGAACCCAGGGACTGCAGCGCGTAGTCGAACTTCTCCGGGGTGTCCGTGTGGAGGGTCACCAGCGGCTGGCCCGCCGTCACCGTGTCGCCCGGCTTGGCGTGGATCTCGACGCCCGCGCCGGCCTGCACCGGGTCCTCCTTCCGGGCGCGGCCCGCGCCCAGGCGCCAGGCGGCGATGCCGATGTCGTAGGCGTCGAGGCGGGTCAGGACACCGGAGGACGGGGCCGTGACGACGTGCTGCTCGCGGGCGACCGGGAGGGCCGCGTCCGGGTCGCCGCCCTGGGCCGCGATCATCAGGCGCCAGTGGTCCATCGCCGAGCCGTCGGCCAGCGCCTTCGCCGGGTCGGCGTCCTTGATGCCGGCCGCCGCGAGCATCTCGCGGGCCAGCGCGATCGTCAGCTCGACGACGTCCGCCGGGCCGCCGCCGGCGAGGACCTCGACCGACTCGCGGACCTCGAGGGCGTTGCCCGCGGTGAGGCCGAGCGGGGTGGACATGTCGGTGAGCAGCGCGACCGTCTTCACGCCGCTGTCGGTGCCGAGGCCGACCATCGTGGAGGCGAGCTCACGGGCGTCCTCGATGTTCTTCATGAAGGCGCCGGTGCCGACCTTGACGTCGAGGACCAGGGAGCCGGTGCCCTCGGCGATCTTCTTCGACATGATCGAGGAGGCGATGAGGGGAATCGCCTCCACCGTGCCCGTGACGTCGCGGAGCGCGTACAGCTTCTTGTCCGCCGGCGCCAGGCCGTCGCCCGCCGCGCAGATGACCGCGCCGGTGGTGTCGAGGACGTGCAGCATCTCCTCGTTGGAGAGCAGCGCGCGCCAGCCCGGGATGGACTCCAGCTTGTCGAGCGTGCCACCGGTGTGACCGAGACCGCGGCCGGAGAGCTGCGGGACGGCCGCGCCGCAGGCGGCGACGAGCGGGGCGAGCGGGAGGGTGATCTTGTCGCCGACACCGCCGGTGGAGTGCTTGTCGGCGGTCGGGCGCGAGAGGGAGGAGAACTCCATGCGCTCGCCGCTCGCGATCATGGCCGCCGTCCAGCGGGCGATCTCCGCGCGGTTCATGCCGTTCAGCAGGATGGCCATGGCCAGGGCGGACATCTGCTCGTCGGCGACCGCACCGCGGGTGTAGGCGTCGATGACCCAGTCGATCTGCTCCGGGCTCAGCTCGCCCTTGTCCCGCTTCGTGCGGATGACGGAGATGACGTCCATGGTGGTGCCTCTTTCTACGCGCATAGAGGGGGAAAGGAGGAGCGGCCCTTCCCATCGTGCCGGAAGGGCCGCTCCGAGGTTTACTTCGCGAGGTGGTCCGGGCCGAATGCCTGCGGCAGCATCTCGGCGAGGGTCAGGAACCCGGCGGGCGTCTCCAGGACGAGCTCGGGGCCCCCGAACTCGTACAGCAGCTGCCGGCAGCGGCCGCACGGCACCAGGCACTCGCCCCGGCCGTCCACGCACACGAAGTGCGTGAGGCGCCCGCCGCCGGTCGCGTGGAGCTCCGAGACGAGCCCGCACTCGGCGCACAGGCTGAGGCCGTACGAGGCGTTCTCCACGTTGCAGCCGGAGATCGTCCGCCCGTCCTCGACACGGGCCGCCGCGCCGACCGGGAAGCCCGAGTACGGGGCGTACGCACGGGCCATGGCCTCGCGCGCCGTGACCCGCAGGGCCTCCCAGTCTGCCTCGGAGAGGGCCGTCGTCACTTGCCCTGGCCCTTGCGGTACGGCAGGCCGTCCGCCTTCGGCATGCGCAGGCGCTGCGCCGAGAGCGCGAGCACGAGCAGGGTGGTGACGTAGGGGGCCGCGTCGACGAACTGGCTCGGGACCTCGTCGGTCAGCGCGTACCAGAGGAAGAAGCCGCCGGCGAAGGCCGCGGAGATCACGCCGACCACGTACTTCTTCTTGTACAGCTGCCACAGGGCGGCGATCACCAGGAGCAGGGCGACGAGCAGCAGCAGCGCGTGGACGTTCTCGGCGCCGCCGCGGAGCTTGAGGCTGTCGGTGAAGCCGAAGAGGCCGGCGCCGAGCGCCATGCCGCCGGGCATCCAGTTGCCGAAGATCATCGCGGCGAGACCGATGTAGCCGCGGCCGCCGGTCTGGCCCTCCTGGTAGATGCCGGTGGAGACGATCGCGAGGAACGCGCCGCCGAGGCCCGCGAGGGCGCCGGAGACGGTGACGGCGATGTACTTGTACTTGTAGACGTTCACGCCGAGGGACTCGGCCGCGACCGGGTTCTCACCGCAGGAGCGCAGGCGCAGACCGAAGGCGGTGCGCCAGAGCAGCCACCAGGTGGCCGGGATCAGCAGCAGGGCGACGATCGTCAGGAGCGACAGGTTCGTCACGAGGCCGCCGAGGATGCCGGCCACGTCGGAGATGAAGAACCAGTGCTTGCCCTGGAGATCGGTCAGCCAGTCGGAAAGACCCGGCACGGTGATCTCGTAGATCTCGTCGATGCGGGGGGACTGCTTGGAGGAGCCGCCCTCGGCCTCGGCGAACGTGAAGTTCGACAGGTACTGGGTGAAGCCGACCGCGAGGATGTTGACCGCCACACCGGAGACGATGTGGTTCACGTTGAACGTGACGGTGATGATCGCGTGCAGCAGACCGCCGAGCGCACCGCCGAGGAGACCGACGAGGACGCCCGTCCAGGGGCCCCACTGGTATCCGGCCCAGGCGCCGAACCAGGTGCCGAGCACCATCATGCCTTCGAGGCCGATGTTGACGACGCCCGCGCGCTCGGCCCACAGACCGCCGAGACCGGCGAGACCGATCGGCACGGCGAGCTTGAGCGCACCCGAGACCTGACCCACCGAGGTGAGGTCGTTGGCCCCGGAGACGGCCCGGACGAAGGAGAAGAGCAGGAGACCGGCCGCGACGATCAGCATGATCCACGGCAGGGTGAGCTTGCGGCGTCCGCCGCCCTTGGGCGCGGCGCTCGGCTTGGTGACAGTGCCGGTGCTCATGCCGAGACCTCCTTGTCGGTCTTGATGGCGCCGCCGGCGGCGAGTTCCTCGCCGACCTTCTGCTGCTGGCGGCGGAGGCCGTAACGGCGGACGAGCTCGTACGAGACGACCACGGCGATCACGATGATGCCCTGCATGATCTTGGTGATCTCCTTCGGGTAGCCCTCGGTGTCCAGCGACGAGGAGGCCTTGTCGAGGAACGCGAAGAGCAGGGCCGCGAAGAAGATGCCGACCGGGTGGTTCCGGCCGAGCAGCGCGATGGTGATGGCGGTGAAGCCGACACCGACGGGGAAGTCGAGGCTGTACGTGTGGGACTCGCCGAGCAGCGTCGGCATGCCGGCGAGGCCGGCCAGCGCGCCCGAGAGCAGCATCGAGGTGAGGATCATCTTCTTGGCGTCGACGCCGCTGGCCTGGGCGGCGGACTCGCTGGCGCCGGTGGCGCGCAGGTCGAAGCCGAACCGGGTGCGGTTGAGGACGAACCAGTAGACGACGCCGAGCGCGAGCGCGACGAACGTGAAGCCGTAGATGACTCCGTTGCCCTCGCCCATGTCGATGCCGGGGAACCAGCCGGACTCGGAGATCTCACCGGTGGTGAGGTTGTTCGAGCCCTCCGGCTGGACGCCGAAGTTCTTCGGCAGGATCAGCCAGGCCACCAGCGAGGTCGCGATGGCGTTCAGCATGATCGTCGAGACGACCTCGGAGACACCGCGGGTGGTCTTCAGGACGCCGGCGATGCCGGCCCAGAAGGCGCCGGTGAACATCGCGACGAGCACGATCACGAGGATGTGCAGCGGGCCGGGCAGCTCGATCGAGGCGCCGACGAGGGCCGAGACCATCGCGGCGAGCCGGTACTGGCCGTCGACACCGATGTTGAACAGGTTCATCCGGAAGCCGACGGCCACAGCCAGGGCCGCCAGGTAGTAGATCCCCGTCTGGTTGACGATCAGGACCTGGATGTCGGCGAACCCGGCGTTGTCGATCATCAGCGTGATCGGCTCGATCGGGTCGAGGCCCGTCGCGAGCAGCACCAGGACGGTGAGCACGAACGAGGTGACCAGGGCGAGCACCGGTCCCGCCGCGCCCAGGATCAACTTGTCCTTGTCGAACTTCATCATCGGGCGTCACCGTCTTCGGGCTGCTCTGCGCCTTCGAGCTGGCCGCTGGCCGCGCCGGTCATGGCGGAGCCCAGCTGCTCGGGCGTGATGGTGGCGGGGTCGGCGTCCGCGACGAGCTTGCCGCGGTACATGACCCGGAGGGTGTCGGAGAGGCCGATCAGCTCGTCCAGGTCGGCGGAGATCAGCAGCACCGCGAGACCCTCGCGGCGGGCGTCCCGGATCGCGTCCCAGATCTGCGCCTGCGCGCCGACGTCCACACCGCGGGTGGGGTGGGCGGCGATCAGGAACTTGGGCGCGTGGCTCATCTCGCGGCCGACGATCAGCTTCTGCTGGTTGCCGCCGGAGAGGGAGGCCGCGGTGACGTCGATGCCGGGGGTGCGCACGTCGTACTCGCGGACGATCCGCTCGGTGTCCTTGCGGGCGGCCTTCGGGTCGAGGATGCCCCGCTTGGAGTTGGGCGCCTCGGAGACATGGCCGAGGATGCGGTTCTCCCAGAGGGGCGCTTCGAGGAGCAGGCCGTGGCGGTGACGGTCCTCGGGGATGTAGCCGATGCCGCCCTCGCGGCGCTTGCGCACCGAGACCTTGGAGATGTCCACGCCGTCGAGGGTGATGACGCCCGAGTCGGGGGTGGCCATGCCCATGAGGGTCTCGATGAGCTCGGTCTGGCCGTTGCCCTCGACACCGGCGATGCCGAGGATCTCGCCCTTGTGGATCGTGAGGGAGATGTCGTCGAGGAGCTTGCGGCCCTCGGCGGTCTCCTCGAGCACGACGACGGTCTTCGCCGGGTCCGGCGGAGCGGCGCTGGTCAGCGGGGCGGCGGCGACGGCGCCGGCCTCGGTCAGCGTCAGGTTCCGGACCTGGAGCATCGGGACGGTGGTGACCGTCGACTCGCGGGTCTCCGGCGAGGGCAGCTCGCTGCCGACCATCAGCTCGGCGAGCTGCTTGGTGGTGGCGGTCTTCGGGTCGGCGGTGCCGACGGTGGTGCCCCGGCGGATGACGGTGATGTCGTCGGCGACCTTCAGGACCTCGCCCAGCTTGTGCGAGATGAAGATGACGGTCAGGCCCTCGGACTTGAGCTCGCGCAGGTTGTCGAAGAGCGCGTCGACCTCCTGCGGGACGAGCACCGCGGTCGGCTCGTCGAGGATGAGGATCTTGGCGCCGCGGTAGAGGACCTTGAGGATCTCCACACGCTGGCGGTCGGCGACACCGAGGTCCTCGACGAGGGCGTCGGGGCGGACCCCGAGGCCGTACGCGTCGGAGATCTCCTGGATCTTCTTCCGCGCCTTGGCGCCGATGCCGTAGAGCTTCTCGCCGCCGAGGACGACGTTCTCCAGGACGGTGAGGTTGTCGGCGAGCATGAAGTGCTGGTGCACCATGCCGATGCCGCGCGCGATGGCGTCACCGGGGCTGGAGAAGGTGACCTGCTGGCCGTCGACCGCGATGGTGCCCTCGTCCGGCTTCTGCATGCCGTAGAGGATCTTCATGAGGGTCGACTTGCCGGCACCGTTCTCGCCGATGAGGGCGTGCACAGTGCCCTTGCGGACTGTGATCGCGATGTCCTTGTTGGCGACGACGCCGGGGAATCGCTTGGTGATGCCGTGCAGTTCTACGGCAGGGGGGCTGGACGCGTTGATGACGCACTCTCCTTGGCCGGAAGGAGTGGGAGCGGGAGGGCAGGGCGGGGTGAAGTTATCGTGCCAGGGAGACATCTACACGCGTAGCGCTGCCGAAAAGTGAAAACCCGTACGGGAATGGGGCCCGGCAACGATGGGGGTGCCACCGCTGCCGGGCCTTGGGTCGTTGACCAGTGCGTCCTTACGGAGCGGTCTTGACCGTGATCTTGCCGTCGATGATTTCCTTCTTCGCCTTGTCCACCGCGGCGATGAGGTCCTTCATCTCCTTGTACTTCGGGTTGGAGTCGGCGAGGGCGACGCCGTCCGTGGCGAGGCCGTAGCGGACCTCACCGGACTGCGGCTTGCCGTCCTGGACCGACTTGATGACGTTGAAGACGGAGTCCGAGACGTCCTTGGTGACCGAGGTCAGGATGGCGTCCTTGTAGGAGGCCAGACCCGGCTGGTTGTACTGGTCGGAGTCGACACCGATCGCCCACTTGCCGGCGGCGGAGGCGGCCTCGATCGCGCCGGAGCCGGCCAGACCGGCGGCGGCGTAGATCACGTCGGCGCCCTTGTCGAGCTGGCCCTCCGCGGCGGCCTTGCCGAGGTCGGGCTTCGAGAAGCCGTCGAAGTTCGGCGGCTGGGTCAGGTACTGGACGAGCACCTTCGCCTTGGGGTTGGTGTCCTTGACGCCCTGCGCGAAGCCCGCCTCGAACTTCTTGATCAGCGGAACCTCGACACCGCCGATGAAGCCGACCGTGCCGGTCTTGGACGCCTTGGCGGCGGCGACGCCGGCCAGGTAGGAGCCCTGCTCCTCGTTGAAGACGAGGTTGGCGATGTTCGGGCCGGTCTTCGACGTGTCGTCGATGAGGCCGAAGGTGGTCTTCGGGTAGGCCTTGGCGACCTTCTCGATGGCCGGGGCGTAGGCGAAGCCGACACCGATGACCGGGTTGTTCCCGGCGCGGGCGAGAGCGGTCAGGCGCTGCACCTTGTCGGCGTCGCCCTCACCCTCGGAGGGCTCGGCCTCGGCGCCCTTGACGCCGAGCTCGTCCTCGGCCTTCTTGAGGCCCGCGTAGGCGGCGTCGTTGAAGGACTGGTCGCCACGGCCGCCGATGTCGTACGCGATGGCGGCCTTCGTGGCCTTCGCGCTCGAGCTCGGGCTGGAGCCGGAGTCCGTCGAAGACTTGCCACACGCGGTGGCGGAGAGGGCGAGCGCCGCGGAGGCGATGCCCACGGTCGTGATCCTGGTGATCCGGCGCAAGAGGAGGGTCCCTTCAAGACTGACCGAAAGCGCCTCTTCCGGCGCTGGTTTCGCGGCGATCGTAACGCGCGTAGATGTCAGTTAAAGACCCGTTCATGAGTCGTTATCGGATCGTCGCGAACCGGCCAGTCGGGGCGACCGGGGGCGTTCGGCCCGGTACCGCGAGTTATATCTCCGGGTCCGGGCGCCGGGAAGGGGGTCCGAGGGCGCCACGCCGGGCCGTTGGACCGAAGGGAGGACATCGGTCGGCCGGACGGACGAAGGGTCCGCCCGGCCGGAACCAAGGCTGCCGTTTGGCCTGAAATCAGCGCTTTGGTGCCGCGTCGAGCAGCGCCGCGGCGGTGAAGAGCTCCACCCCGGCCTCGATGCAGCGCTCGTCCACGTCGAAGTCGCCGGCGTGGAGGTCGCGGACACGGGTGTCGCCGGGGGTGCGGACGCCGAGGCGGGCCATGGCGCCGGGCACGTGCTCCAGGTACCAGGAGAAGTCCTCGCCGCCGAGGCTCTGCTCGGTGTCCTCGATCGCATACGGTCCGCGACGGGCGGTCATCGCGGCCTGGAGCAGCTCCGTGACGGCCGGGTCGTTGACGACCGGCGGCACACCGCGCACATAGGTGACGGTCGACTTGGCCCGGTGCAGGGTCGCGATCTCGTCGATGGCCGCGTGCACCAGGTCGGGCGCCTCGCGCCAGGTGGGCAGGTCGAGGCAGCGGACGGTGCCGGAGAGCTCGGCGTGCTGCGGGATGACGTTGCAGGCGTGGCCGGACTCGATGCGGCCCCAGGTGACCGAGAGCCCCGAGCGGGCGTCGACGCGGCGGGACAGGACGGCGGGGACGTCGACGGCGACCCGGGCGGCGGCGGTGACGAGGTCGGTGGTGAGGTGCGGGCGGGCGGTGTGGCCGCCGGGCCCGTCGAGGGTGACCTCGAGACGGTCGCAGGCGGAGGTGATGGGGCCGGGGCGGAGCCCGATCTTCCCGGCGTCCACCCTGGGGTCGCAGTGCACGGCGATGATCCGGCCGACCCCGTCCAGGACACCCGCTTCGACGGCGTCGGCGGCGCCGCCGGGGAGGACCTCTTCGGCGGGCTGGAAGAGCAGCCGCACGGCGGCCGGGAGGAGGCCCTGGCGGTCGAGCTCGGCGAGGACGAGTCCGGCGCCGAGGACGGTGGTGGTGTGGACGTCGTGTCCGCAGGCGTGGGCGCGGTTGGCCACGGTGGAGTGATAGGCGACGGTCTTGACGTCGGGGATGGGCAGCGCGTCGAGGTCGGCGCGGATCGCGAGCATCGGCCGCGCGGGGTCCGGGGTGCCGATGTCACAGATGAGCCCGGTGCCGCCCGGCAGGACCTTCGGCGCGAGGCCGGCCGCCTCCAGGCGGGCCTTGAGCGCGGCGGTCGTACGGAACTCCTGGTTCCCGAGCTCCGGGTGCATGTGCAAGTCCCTGCGGAACGCGATCAGTTCGACGCGCAGGGGTTCGGACAGCGTTCCGGGCAGGGTGACGGAGCCTGGCTCACGGGACTTCAACTGGTTCACCCTTTGAAGGGTAGGCCTCAAGAGAGGTCAACTGCCCGTTGATCACAAAAAGTTCAGCCCGTTAGGGGAAAGAATCTCGGTTCGACAGGCATGAAGCCCGTTCCATATGGGTACGCTCAGCCGAATTCGAGCCGATCGGTCTGGGTTGCCGCCCGGGAGGTGAGCCGGTCGACCTCGTGGGCCGCCGTGCCCGTCACCCCGGACAGGAAGCCCTGGGCCCGCGGGGAGGCGGTGGCCCGCAGCCACTCGGGCGAGATCTCGCAGACCGCGACCTTCACCCCGGTGCCGGCGAGGGCCAGCGGCAGGGTGTGCACGACCGTGGACGGGAAGCTGACGACCGTACGCCCGATGGGTCCGCGGCGGGCGATCAGCTCCAGGGGCAGCTCCGGGCGGACCACCTGGAGGCCCGTCTCGACCGCGATCCGGTGCAGCTTCTCGGCGCTCTCCCTGCGGTGCGCGAAGTAGCGGGTGGCGCCGTGGGTGCGGGCGAGCTCCGCCACCACCCGGTCGTAGTGGTCGGCGTCGACCACCCCCGTCTCCACCAGCGAGGTCCCCACCAGGTCCGCGCCGCCGGTGAGCAGCGGCGGGCCGAAGCGGGACCGGGTCCAGGCGTAGGAGTTCTCGGTGACCGTGATGCCCTCGGGGGCCTCGACGGGCAGCGAGGTGAAGATCTCGACCGTACGGCCGGAGGCCGGGGCGAGGCGCTTCTTGGCGAGCAGGGTCACCGGGGCGAGCACCACCTCGCGCGGGTCGAGGCCGCGGCTCCTGCGGTGCCAGCGCACCAGCCGCTCGCCGCGGCCGACCTGGGCGGCGTACTCCATGGTGGCGGTGCCGTCGTCGACCACGGTCAGGTGCCGGGGGGCGAAGAGGGTGAGGAGGAGCTGGACGTACCGGGAGAACGGGTCCCCGATGATCACCCGCTCCGCCGAGCGCAGCGGCCGGGCGAGCTCCCGCAGGGTGCGGACGAGCGAGCCCCGGCCGCCGCGGGCCTCCTGCCAGTGGACGGTGAGGCCCTCGTCGCGGGCCAGCTGGGCCATCCGGCGCAGCTGGCCCCGCGACATGGGGTCGGTCGGCGAGAGGACGACGACCGTCAGGGCGGGTGCGGGCCGTGCCGCACCCTGGGCGGCGTTCGTCGAGCGGGGCGCCCCCGCGGACGCACCGGCGTCCGCGGAGTCGGGCGCCGGGGTGACCGCGCCGGCGGGCACGGCGTCCGCCGCGCCGTGCGTGCCGGCGGGCGCCGCGGAGGGCGCACCCGTGGCGGGAGCCTGGGTGTGCGCCCATTCCAGGACGTTGAGGAGCTGGACCGGGCTCTCGACGAACGCCAGCTGCCCGGTCATGCGGCGACGAGGCCCTGGACCCGGCGGAGCTTCTTCATCGGGCCGAGCTCCGACTCGTAGACCTTCTTGACGCCGTCGCCGAGGGCGGCCTCGATGGTGCGGATGTCGCGGACCAGGCGCTGCAGGCCCTGGGGCTCGACGGAGGCGGCCTGGTCGGAGCCCCACATGGCGCGGTCGAGGGTGATGTGACGCTCGACGAAGGTGGCGCCGAGGGCGACGGCGGCCAGCGTGGTCTGGAGGCCGGTCTCGTGGCCGGAGTAGCCGATCGGGACGTTGGGGTACTCCTCCTGCAGGGTCTGGATGACGCGCAGGTTGAGCTCCTCGGCCTTGGCCGGGTAGGTCGAGGTGGCGTGGCAGAGCAGGATGTTCGCGCTGCCGAGGACCTCGACGGCGTGACGGATCTGCTCCGGCGTCGACATGCCGGTGGAGAGGATGACCGTGCGGCCGGTGGCGCGCAGCGAGCGCAGCAGCTCGTCGTCGGTGAGGGAGGCCGAGGCGACCTTGTGGGCCGGGACGTCGAACTTCTCGAGGAAGGCGACGGCCTCGGTGTCCCACGGGGAGGCGAACCAGTCGATGCCGCGCTTCTTGCAGTGCTCGTCGATGGCGCGGTACTGGGTCTCGTCGAACTCGACGCGGTGGCGGTAGTCGATGTACGTCATCCGGCCCCAGGGGGTGTCCCGCTCGATGTCCCACTGGTCGCGCGGGGTGCAGATCTCGGGGGTGCGCTTCTGGAACTTGACGGCGTCGCAGCCGGCTTCGGCGGCCACGTCGATCAGCGCGAACGCGTTGTCGAGGTCACCGTTGTGGTTGATGCCGATCTCGCCGGTGATGTAGACGGAGTGGCCCGGGCCTGCGGTCTTGTCGCCGAGGGTGCGGATACGGGTGTTCATGGTGCCGGTCCTTAGGAGTTGGGGGTGTCGAGCTCGGGTCCGAGGAGCCAGGCGGCGATCTCGCGGATCGCCCCCGAGCCACCCGGGGTGACGGTGACCGCGCGGGCCGCGGCCCGTACGGAGTCGTGTGCGCTGCTCACCGCGACGGGCCAGCCGACGAGGTGGAAGCAGGGAAGGTCGTTGACGTCGTTTCCGGCGTAGAGCACGCGCTGCGGGTCGATGCCCTCGGCCTCGCACCACTCCTTGAGGGCCCGGTCCTTGCGGTCGATGCCGTGCAGGACGGGGATCTTGAGCTTGCGGGCGCGGGCGGCGACGACGGCGTTCTGCTCGGTGGAGAGGATGAGGACGGGCAGTCCGGCGCGGCGCAGGGCGGCGATGCCGAGGCCGTCGCCGCGGTGCGCGGAGACGAACTCGCGTCCCTCGGCGTCCAGGTGGACCCGGTCGTCGGTCTGCGTGCCGTCGAAGTCGAGGACGACGGCGTCGATGTCCGCGAAGCCGGGGGTGGCCGGGGTGTCGAGGAGCGGCGCGAGCACGCGGGCGCGGGCCAGGTCGTGCGGGTCGTCGATCTCCAGGACCCGGGCGGGGTCGGTGACGACGAGCGCCGTACGGCCGAAGAAGCGGTGCCTGTGGGTACGGAAGCCGGCCGCGTCCATCGCGTAGACGGCGCCGGTCTCCAGGTACTCGGGCTCCCGGTCCTGGCGGCGGGGGCGGTGCGCCTTGTCGTGGTTGACGCCGGTGGCGCCGTCCTCGACCGTCTCGCGCCAGAGGAAGCCGTGCGACGGGGCGGCGGTGAAGGCCGTGTCGGCGGCACCGGAGGTGATGCGCTCGACGGTCTCGGCGACCTCGGCGGAGCTGAGGAAGGGGCTGGTGCACTGGACGAGGAGGACCACGTCCGCCGGGCGGCCGTGAGCGGCCTCGAAGGCGTCCATGGCGTGCAGGACCGCGGCCTCGCTGGTGGCGGTGTCGCCGGCGATCTCGGCGGGGCGCTGCACGGCCTCGGCCCCCGCGGTGCGGGCGGCGGCCGCGATGCCGGCGTCGTCGGTGGAGACCACGACGTGGGTGACGGGACGGGCGCCGAGGCAGGCCCGGACGGCGCGGGCGACCAGGGGGACTCCGGCCACCGGGGCGAGGTTCTTGGCGGGCACGCCCTTCGAACCGCCCCTCGCGGGGATCACGGCGAGCACGGTGGTGGTCATCAGAGTTCTCCCAGACGGCGGATGACGGGGGCGACGCGTTGCACGCCGTGGCGGTACGCGCCCCGCGCGGCCTCCCGGACGACCCTGCGGAGGCCGCTCTCGCGGGGCTCCGGGGCGGTGACGTCCAGGCGGTGGCGGGCGAGGATCCCGGGCAGGTAGCCGGGCGCCGTCTCCGTGGTGTAGTAGGGGGTGATCGGGGGGAGCGCGGGGAGCGCCAGGAGCTCGGTGACCCGGTCGCGGGCGGCGTCGAAGGCCGCGCCGTACGAGCCGTCGGACGCGACGCCCTGCCGGGCGAGCCAGGTCTCGTCGGGCGTCGGGGCGAGCCCCTTGTCGAGCCGGTCGAAGGAGGCGAGCAGTCCGGAGCCGACGAAGTGGTGGTTGCCGAGGACCTCGCGGACCCCGAGGTCGGTGAGGATCGCGGTGGGGATGCGCCGGTGGAGGGCTTCGAGGGCGGCCGTCGAGGAGACGGTCACCAGCAGGTCGGTGCGGTCGAGGACCTCGCCCATGTGCCCGTACACGAGCTTGAAGTTGGGCGGCGGGTCGAGCTCGCGGACCAGCTTCTGGAACGGGTACTCCTCCAGGTGCGTGGTGTGTTCGCCCGGCTTGGAGCGGAGCTTGAGGAGCACCTCGCGGCCCGGGTGGAGCCGGGCGTGCTCGATCAGCCGCCGCAGCACGTAGGCGCGATCGGCCCGGGTGACCGGTACGGACGGCTGGGCGGCGAAGACCAGGGTGTCGCGGCCGGCTTCCGGGGTGTACGGGGCGCCCCCCAGGAAGGGCAGTGCCGCCTCGACGACCGAGTCGGCCCCGGCGCCCACTCCTTCGTACACGGCACGGAAGCGCTCCGCGTCGTGACGGGAGTTGGCGAGGACGACGTCGGCGCCGTGGCGCAGCAGCAGACCGTCGGTCAGCTTCTCGTAGACGACGCCGACATAGCCGGTGACGACCACGGGACGCCGTGCGAGGCCCAGGTCGGCGAGACCCTGGAGGACGGCCCTCACGGTGCCGCCGACGAGAGCGAGGACGACGACGTCGTATCCCTCGCCGCGCGTCTCCGCGTCCCGTACCGCGCGCAGGAACTCCGCGCCCGTCACCTCGCGGGGGGTGGTGGTGGACACCCCGGTCTCGGCGAGCTGGCGTTCGGTGGGGGTTGCCCGTCCGCGCAGGACGAATCCGGTGGGTTCGGCGGTCGCCGTGGTGATGCGGCGCGCCGTGAGGGCGCCCCATTTCCACCGGGTGTCGGAGTCGGCGAGTACGGCGACCCGTACCGCTTCTCTGGTACTTGCTGGCACGCCGAGGACGCTAGAAGGGCATTCCGCTTTTCGGCCCAACTGAGACACAACAAACGGTGAACAGAGCCTCTCCTCCTGTTGAAGTGGGTCGTGAACCGGACGTATCGGGGCCGATTTTCCCTACCGGTAAAGGTGGTTAATCGGCCCGCCGCTTCGTGTTCACCGAAGTGATGCCCAACGGTCGGTGGGAATGCCGGGACGGCACCTAGCGTCAACCGCGTGGTCAAGCTCTCCGTCGTCGTGCCGTTCTTCAACGTGCAGACATACGCCCCCGACACCCTCACCAGCCTGCGGGCCAACGCCCGGGAGGACTTCGAGTTCCTGCTCGTCGACGACTGCTCGTCGGACGGGACCCCGGAGATCCTCGAACGGGCCGCGCGCGAGATCCCGGGTGCCGTCCTGATCAGGCACGAGCACAACGGGGGCCTCGCCACCGCCCGGAACACCGGCCTGGACGCCGCTCGCGGCGAGTACCTCACCTTCCTCGACGGGGACGACTGGCTCGCCCCCGGCTACTACGCGCGCCTGGTCGCGGCCGCCGAGGACCTCGGCTGCGACTTCCTGCGCACCGACCACGTCTCCGTCACCGGCAGGAACCGCGGCATCCGCCGCGCGCCGGTCCCCCGGCGCCGGGAGGTGCTCGACCCGCGGGACGCGATCCTGCCGGCGCACCGGACGACCTCGGTCGACTACCCGTACGCCTGGGCGGGGATCTACCACCGGCGGCTCCTCGACCGCGGCCTGCTGCACTTCACGCACGGACTGCGGACCGCCGAGGACCGGCCGTGGATCTGGCGACTGCACCGCGAGGCGAAATCGTTCGCCGCCATCGGTGAACTCGGTGTCTTCTACCGGCGCGGAGTGGCGACCTCGCTCACTCAAATCGGCGACATACGGCAATTGGATTTCATCCGCGCATTCGACCAGGTGATCGAAGAGACCGCGAAGGACGCGGACGCCGATCTTCTTCTCCCAAAGGCCGTGCGCACATATTGCGCGGTGATTTCCCATCACATCGGCTCGATCGAACGCTTCGAGCCGGACGTCGCCCGTCAGCTGAAGGCGATGAGCGCGGGCGCGCTGCGGCGCATGCCGCAGGACGTCCTCGACGAGGCCCTCGCCGCGATGGGCGGGGACCGCGCGACGATGCTGCGGAGACTGCGGCGGCGCCGTCCGGCACCGCCGCCGACACCGGGCACGGGCCCGGGCGCCGGTGCCGGCCCGGCCTCCGCGGAGGTGGCCGCGTGAGCACCCGACGGACCACCCAGATCTTCTGCGCCTCCACCCTCTACGGCGCCGTGACGATCGCCGCCGCCCTGGACAGCGGGAGCTTCGGCCCCGCCGACCGCCGGATCCTCCTCGTCACCAACAACGCGGCCGTGCCGGAGACCACCCCTCCGCTCGACCAGGCCGAGGGCTTCGAGCGGCTCCGCGGCCGCTTCGACTCCGTCCTGTCGTGGAACGAGACCATCTCCCCGCTCCACCCGGGCGGCTGGACCCCCCGGGCCAGCGACCTGCCGCTCCTCCAGCGTCATCTGCGCAGGATCTGGGACCTCGGCGACGACCACGTCGAACTCGCCCTGGAATCGATCCAGGTGACGCCCGCGCTCGCCATCGCCCAACTGCTGCCCGACGCGCCCGTCACCGTGTACGCGGACGGGCTGATGAGCTACGGGCCGACGCGCAACAAGATCGACCCGCTCATCGGCGGACGCGTCGGCCGACTGCTCCACCTGGACCTCGTGCCCGGCCTCGCGCCGCTGCTGCTCGCCGAGTTCGGGGCGGTGCCGGAGGCCGTACCGACGGAGGCCTTCACCAAGTGCGTCGACGAGCTGGCCGGGCCCGCCGCCACGGCGGCCTCCGAGGACGGGCCCGTGCTGCTCCTCGGCCAGTACCTGGCGGCGCTCAACCTGCTGACCGTCGCCGAGGAGGAGGGCCTGCACCTGCAGATGGTGCGGGGCGCGGTCGCCCGGGGCCACCGGCGGCTCGTCTTCAAGCCGCACCCGACGGCCCCCGACACCTGGTCGAAGGCGCTGGTGGAGGAGGCGGCGGCGCTCGGTGCCGAGCTGACCGTCGAGGACCGGCCGGTGCTCGCCGAGGTGCTCTACCGCGAGCTGCGGCCCGCCCTCGTCGTCGGCTGCTTCTCCACGGCGCTGCTCACCGCGCGGACCTTCTACGGACTGCCGGTGGCCCGGGTCGGGACGCGCGGCCTGCTGGAGCGGCTCACCCCGTTCCAGAACAGCAACCGCATCCCGCTCACCGTCGTGGACGCGGTCGTACCGCCCCTGGAGGCCGGTACGGAGGGCGGTGCGGAGGACGGCGGCACGATCGCGACGGCCCAGCTGAACGACCTGGTCGCGGCGGTCGGCTTCGCGATGCAGCCGAAGATCCGGCCGGAGCTGCGGGAGCCGGCGGTACGGCACCTGTCCGGGCCGTTCGCCGAGCGCACCCGGCACCACTTCACCCGCCGCCGCCTCACCGTCCTGAACCTGCCCGGCGGCATCCCGCTCCCCCGGCACCCGAGGGTCCGCCGCCTGGCCCGGCGCGCGCCGGAGGAGGTGCTCCGCCGTCAGGCGCGGACGATCTCCTCCTGGAGCTCCGTCACCCACTGGGAGCTGTCCTCGGGGCATTCCAGGTACAGCTCGCGCGCGTAGTTCCGCGTCTCGTACCCGTGGGCCTCGATCCAGCGGGCCAGGGTCTGCGCGGTCGGCAGGACGGTGTCCATGGAGCCCCGGTGGACGACGGTCGCCGCCTCCTCGATGCCGGGCAGCACACGCACCTCGACGCCCTCCACGGCCGTCCCCTCCGGGACGGTCGTGCCGGCGTGCACGAGGACCGATCCGTCGCCCTTGCCGGCGTCCTCGTAGTACGCGATCCCGGGGCCGAACCCGGTGAGCCCGGCGGCCTCGAGACGGCCGCACAGCTCCTCGTACAGGGGCCCGATGACCGGGCCGATGTGCTGCGGGCCGAAGCTCGCGGCGACCGCGCTCAGTTCGGCGATCCGGACGGCGGGGATCTTCTTGACGACGACGTCCTGGGTGGGCATGCGTCCCTCGCTTTCGATGGCCCGGAGCCGCGCGCCGACCTGGGCGAGCCGTGCCCGCGCCTCCGCCATGGCCGCTTCCAGCTCGGCCTGGCGCAGACGCAGCATGCCCCGCAGCTCGTCCGCGTCGAACTTCTCGTCGAGGATCGCCCCCACCTGTTCGAGGGTGAAGCCGAGGTCCTTGAGCGCGATGACACGGTTGAGCAGGGCGAGCTGTTCCGCCGTGTAGAAGCGGTAGCCCGTGTGCGGGTCGACCCGGGCCGGGCGCAGCAGTCCGATGGCGTCGTAGTGGCGCAGCATCCGGACCGACACCCGCCCGTGCCGGGCGAAGTCTCCGATGGCAAACATGACGCCCCCTACGGAACGGCCTCACACGGTGTGAGGGTCAAGCGGCGCTGCTGAGGGAGAGCTTCGCGGCGAAGCCGAGGAAGAGGGCTCCGGCGGCGGAGGTGGCTCCCGCGGAGAGCCGACGGCGGCGGCGGAAGGCCGCGGCGAGCCGGGTGCCGCCGAATATCAGCATCGTCAGGTAGAGGAAGCTGCCGATCTCCAGGAGGGTGCCGAGCACCAGGAAGGAGAGCGCCGGGTAGGCGTACGCCGGGTCCACGAACTGCACGAAGAAGGAGATGAGGAAGAGGATCGCCTTGGGGTTGAAGAGGCTGATGATGAGCGCTCTGCGGTACGGGTTCTCCCCCGGCCCGGCCTGCGCATCCTCGGGCCGGTCGGCCGCCGTCTCCGCGCCCTCGCCACGCGAGCGCCACATCTCCAGGGCCGAGCGCAGCATCCCGTACGCCATCCAGGCCAGATAGCCCGCGCCCGCGTACTTCACGATCATGAAGAGCAGGGGGGTGGTCTGGAGGAGGGAGGCCGCGCCGAGCGCGGCCAGCGTCATCAGGACGGCGTCGCCGGTGAAGACTCCGGCGGCGGCCCTGTACCCGGTCCTCGTGCCCTTGCGGGCGGCGACGGACAGCACGTACAGCGAGTTCGGCCCCGGCAGGAGGATGATGAGGACGAGGCCCACGAGATAGGTCGGAAGATCGGTGACACCCAGCATGAAGCGGAGTGTCGCATGTCAGTACGACACTCCGCCCGTGTGTTTCGCATCGCGGAAGATCAGAACGCGTCGGTCGGGACATACGTGCCCCAGACCTCCCGCAGCGCGTCGCAGACCTCGCCGACGGTGGCACGGGCCCTGAGGGCCTCCTTCATCGGGTGGAGGACGTTGTCCGTCCCCCGCGCCGCCCTCCTCAGCTCCGCGAGGGCCGCGTCCACCGCCGCCCCGTCCCGCCCGGCCCGCAGGGCGGCGAGCCGCTCGGCCTGCTGGGCCTCGATCGCCGGGTCGACGCGCAGCGGCTCGTACGGCTCCTCGACGTCGATCGCGTACCGGTTGACGCCGACGACGACCCGTTCCCCGCTGTCGGTCTCCTGCGCGATCCGGTACGCCGAGCGCTCGATCTCGCCCTTCTGGAAGCCGCGCTCGATGGCACTGACCGCGCCGCCCATCTCCTCGACCCGGCCCATCAGCTCCACGGCGGCCGCCTCGACGTCGTCGGTCATGCGCTCCACGACGTACGAGCCGGCGAACGGGTCCACGGTCGCGGTCACGTCCGTCTCGTACGCCAGGACCTGCTGGGTGCGCAGGGCCAGCCGGGCGGACTTGTCCGTCGGCAGGGCGATCGCCTCGTCGAAGGAGTTGGTGTGCAGCGACTGCGTCCCGCCGAGCACGGCGGCGAGGCCCTGGACGGCCACGCGGACGAGGTTGACCTCGGGCTGCTGGGCGGTCAGCTGCACCCCCGCGGTCTGGGTGTGGAAGCGGAGCATCAGCGACTTGGGGTTCTCCGCGCCGAACTCGTCCTTCATGACCCGCGCCCAGATCCTGCGGGCCGCCCGGAACTTCGCGACCTCCTCCAGGAGTGTCGTACGGGCCACGAAGAAGAAGGAGAGCCGGGGGGCGAAGTCGTCGACGTCCATCCCCGCGGCGACGGCGGTCCGCACGTACTCGATGCCGTCGGCCAGGGTGAACGCGATCTCCTGCGCGGGCGAGGCACCCGCCTCCGCCATGTGATAGCCGGAGATCGAGATGGTGTTCCACTTGGGGATCT
The DNA here is from genome assembly GCF_042795405.1 of Streptomyces sp. NPDC056480. Classification (NCBI taxonomy): domain Bacteria; kingdom Bacillati; phylum Actinomycetota; class Actinomycetes; order Kitasatosporales; family Streptomycetaceae; genus Streptomyces; species Streptomyces sp. NPDC056480. The sequence goes on from NZ_JBHTSA010000026.1 coordinate 42,818, forward strand.
CCGCCCGGCAGTACTTGAAGACGTCCGCGATCAGCCGGAGGGAGGGCTTGGGCGGGAAGATGTACGTGCCGCGGGCGATGTACTCCTTCAGCACGTCGTTCTGGACCGTGCCGGTCAGCCGGTCCGCCGGGACCCCCTGCTCCTCGCCGACCAGCTGGTACATCAGCAGCAGGAGGGCGGCGGGGGCGTTGATCGTCATCGAGGTGGAGACCTTGTCCAGCGGGATGCCGTCGAACAGGATCCGCATGTCCTCGACCGAGTCGATCGCGACCCCGACCTTGCCGACCTCGCCCGAGGCGATCGGCGCGTCGGAGTCGTGACCCATCTGGGTCGGCAGGTCGAAGGCGACGGAGAGGCCCATGGTGCCGTTGGCGATCAGCTGCTTGTACCGGGCGTTGGACTCCACGGCGGTGCCGAAGCCCGCGTACTGGCGCATCGTCCACGGCCGGCCGGTGTACATCGACGGGTACACCCCGCGGGTGAAGGGGTACGCGCCCGGCTCGCCCAGCTTCTCCGCCGGATCCCAGGCCTCCAGGGCCTCCGGTCCGTAGACCGGCTCGATGGGCAGTCCCGACTCCGACTCGCGCGCCATTGGCTGTGCCTCCCGATGAGATTGGGCCCTGCTCACAGCATGCGCGGATCGTGACCTTCGCGCGCAACCGCACACGCGCGGGAAGCATCTCTGGGTACATACGAATCGTCCCGGGGGGCAACACCAATGAAGCGGTCTTCTTCCGTCATACGCAGAGTGGTTCTGGCAGCGGCCTCGGTGGCCCTCGCCGCCGGTTGTACGGCCCAGGCGGCCGGTTCCGGGGGCGGCTCCGGGAGCCCGACGAACGCGCCGGCGACCTCGGCGCCCGCGCCGACCGACGCCCCCACCCAGGACGGCAAGGCCCCGTCCCCCTCGGACACCGCGGCGACGCCGACGGAGACGCCTTCCGGGACGCCTTCCGGGACCGCGCAGCCCAAGGCCCTGATGGACGACGGGGACGAGAACGAGCAGGTCCGTGAGCTCCAGGCGCGGCTGCGGCAGCTCAAGTACTTCGACCGTGCGCCCACCGGTTTCTACGGGACGATGACGGCCGGCTCGGTCAAGGCCTTCCAGAAGAAGCAGGATCTGCCCCGGACGGGTTCGGTCGACGAGGAGACCTGGCAGCGGCTGCTCGGCGCGAGCCGGAAGCCGACCGCCGACGAGCTGAAGCCGTCGACGACCAACGAGCTGGACACCCCCGACGCGCGGTGCATGACCGGCCGGGTGCTGTGCATCAGCAAGGAGAGCCGGACCCTCGCCTGGATGATCGACGGCAAGGTCGTCTCGTCGATGGACGTCCGCTTCGGCTCGGAGAACACCCCGACCCGTGAGGGCATCTTCACCGTGGAGCGCAAGGTCCGGCAGGACTGGTCGCGGCTGTACCACACGCCGATGCCGCTCTCGATGTACTTCAGCCGCGGCCAGGCGGTGCACTACTCGGCGGACTTCGCGGCCCGCGGCTACAACGGCGCCTCGCACGGCTGCGTCAACGTCCGGGACCGGGTCAAGCTCACGGCCCTCTTCGACCAGGTGAAGGTCGGCGACAAGGTCGTCGTCCACTGGTGACCGGGGACCCCGTCGACCGGTGACCCGGGAGGGGAGGGGAAAGGGCGCGGGTGGGACCGGGGGAACGTGTCCCACCCGCGCCATGTGCGCGGAGCCGTAGGTACGGGGGGAACCCCGGCTCACTGCGCGGCCGATGACCAGTCGGCACACTCAGTACTGCGCCGACGGGCCCAGAAGTGTTACACCGGGAGCGGAAGGCGTGCGCCGACGCCGATTCCGAGGGGCAGTACGGCGGTGAGCCCGGCGGTGCCGGGGGCCGAGGACCGGGCCGAGTCGCGGCGGTCCCGGCCGCTGTCGCCGCCCCGGCCGTCGCGGTCGCCGTCGCGGTCGCCGTCGTTGCCGCGGTCGTTCCCGTCGCCCTTGGGGTCGTCGTCGGACTCGCCCTTCGAGCCGTCCTTGCCGCTGTCGCCGCCCTCGGGCGCGGCCGTGCCGCCGAGGATCCGGTCGCAGTAGCGGCGCAGGGTCTCGCCGTCGCGCAGGATGCTCGTGAGTCCCTTGCGGCCGGTGGCGTCGAGCTTTCCCGAGCGGAACGCCCGGCAGGCGTCGAGGACCTTCTCCCGGGTCGTGGTGGCGCCCTGGTCGCCGCCTGTGCCGCCGTCCTTGCCGCCGGTCTCCCTGCCCTGCCCGTCCGGGCCCGTTCCCGTGCCGGGGCCCGGTGTGCTCCTGCCGGGCTTCGGCGTGCCGGGTGCCCGGGTGTCGGTGCCGTGTCCTTCGGGGGCTCCGGTGGACGGCGGGGTGGTGCTCGTGCCGGCCGAGGGGGACGCGCCGGGGGTGCGGTCGGCGCCGTCCGGTTCCGTCGTGGGCGCCTCGGGGTCCCTGCGTATGCCGGGGTCCTCCGAGACGAGCGGGTCGGCGTGCTCGCCCGCCGTGACGGAGCTGGCGGGCGCGGGGCCGCCCACCATGGGCAGCACACCCGTTCCCGCGGCGACGGCGACCCCTCCCACGGTGACGGCGGCGACCGCGGCGGCGATTCCGTACCGGAGGGAACGTCCCCAGCGGGGGCGGCGGGCGGGCACGGGGGCGAGCCGCACCTGGCCGAGTTCGGCCTGTTCGGTGCGGCTCGCGGCGGTCGCGGCGACGGGTGCGGCGGCGCGCTCGGCGTGCGCCGCGCGGAAGGCGGCGAGCGCGGCGGCCTCGCCGGGGAGTTCGGTGCGCGCGGCCGGCGGGACGGCCGGGACGCGGGCCGCGTCGAGGGCTCCGGCCAGGCGCTCGGCCCGGGAACGCGCGCGGTCGTCGACGGCGTCGACCGGCTCGCCGCGGAGCAGCCGCTCCGCGGCCTCCTGGTCGAGCCACTGGTACCGCTCGTCGGCCATCACATGTCCTTCTGCGTACGCGGACGCGATTGCGTCACACCGCCCGGGGCCATGGACCCCGGTACGCGCCCGCGTTGCGGAGGCACACCGTCCAGCGGGACGACCGTCTCGTCGGCGCCGTCGGGGCCGGCCGTCTCGCCGTCGACGCCGAGGAGTTCGGCCAGCTTCTTGAGGCCGCGATGGGCGGCGGTGCGGACGGCTCCGGGGCGTTTGCCCAGGGTGTCGGCGGCGGTCTTGGCATCGAGGCCGACGACGACGCGCAGGACGACGGCCTCGGCCTGGTCCTGCGGAAGCTGGGCGATCAGCTGCATGGTGTGGCCGGTGGCCAGCGCCTCCAGGGCTTCGCCCGCGGTGTCGGACGCGGCGGGCTTGTCGGTGAGTTCGGTCTCGTCGGCGCCGACGGCGGGGCGCCTGCCGCGCATGCGGACGTGGTCGAGGGCGCGGTTGCGGGCGATCCGGGCCGCCCAGCCGCGGAAGCGGTCCGCGTCGCCGTCGAAGCGGTCGAGGTCGCGGGCTATCTGGAGCCAGGCCTCCGAGGCGACGTCCTCCGCCTCGATGTCGCCGACCAGTGTGCGTATGTAGCCGAGCAACCGTGGATGCACGGCGCGATACACAGTACGGAACGCGTTCTCGTCCCCGTCCTGCGCAGCGAGCACCGCGGCCGTCAGCTCCGCGTCGTCCCCCAGCACTCCCCAAACCCTGTTCGTCGGTCGCGTCGTCGCTTCATCGCGGCTGGTCACCACCGCCACGCCGCCTCGCGCATCTGCACGCTACGTCGTGTCGCGGCGCCGCGTCCACGCGGTCCGGGCTCTTTGTACAACTTGCAACCTTCGGGCGGTGGTGTGCGGGATGCCGCCGGCGCGGTCGCGGTGTGACAGAAAGCGCACTCCCGGCGCTGAATGGAGTACGGAGCCGTGCTGCGGCTCCGTGGACGACGGCCGGGGTCTCTCCTGTGGGGGGTGGCGACCCCGGCCGTCTCCCTTTTTCCCGCCCTTCACCGCCCTCCCCACGGGGTGTCAACCGGCCGTTGACAGTCGACGGACTGTCAACCTAGGGTTGCCTCATGACGAATCCAGTCGGCCTGAATGTCCCTGTCCGCCTCGACGAACTCATCGACGCGATCAAGAAGGTCCACCCCGACGCGCTGGACCAGCTCTCCGACGCGGTGCTCGCGGCGGACCACCTCGGCGAGGTCGCCGACCACCTCATCGGCCACTTCGTGGACCAGGCCCGGCGCTCCGGCGCCTCCTGGACCGACATCGGCCGCAGCATGGGCGTCACCCGCCAGGCGGCCCAGAAGCGCTTCGTGCCGAAGGGCCCCGACGCCGCCCAGATGGACCCGAACGCGGGGTTCAGCCGCTTCACCCCCCGCGCCCGCACGGTGGTCGTGGCCTCGCAGGAGGAGGCCCGGACGGCCTCCCACGCGGAGATCGTGCCCGGCCACCTCCTCCTCGGCCTGCTCGCCGACCCCGAGGCGCTCGCCATGCGGTGGCTGGCCGGGCAGGACGTGACGGCGGAGGCGGTGCGCGACGCGGTGACCCCGACACTGCCGCCGCGGGCCGAGGAGATCCCGGCGCTGATCCCGTTCGACGCGGACTCGAAGAAGGTCCTGGAGCTGACGTTCCGCGAGGCGCTGCGCCTCGGCCACGGCTACGTCGGCACCGAGCACATCCTGCTGGCCCTCATGGAGCACGAGGACGGCACGGGCGTGCTGGCGGGTCTCGGCCTCGACAAGGCGACGGCCGAGCGGCAGATCGCCGAGACGATCGCCTCGGCGACGGTCACGGCCCCGGAGGCGGCCTCCTAGGAGCGCCTCAGGCGGTGCGGGCCCGGCGGGAGACGACCGCGCGCAGCACCCGGCCGCCCTCGACGGAGAGATCACGGGCCCGGCGCAGGCCGGTCGGGCCGTGGGCGACCGAGTCGAGGACGGCCTGCTGGCGGCGGAGCTCTCCCGCGAGCAGGGGGCCCGCCCCGTCCGCGTCGCCGGCCCGGCAGCGCTCGACGAGGCCGTCGGGCACGTCGGCGGCGTCGTACCGCCCGTGCAGGGCGAGGGCGGTGACGGAGCACGCGGCGGCCCAGGCCCGCAGGGTGTCGGCCGCCCAGGCCGCCGGGGCGTCCGCGAGCATGCCGCGTACGGCCCCGGCGTCCGCGCCGTCTCCGCCCGGCTCCACGTCCAGTTCGACCCGCGCCTTGGCGACGGCCTCGCCCCAGGCCTCGCCGTCGCCGCGCGCGACGGCGGCCCATACGGGGCGCAGGGCGTCGCCCCGGTCGCCGGCGAGCAGCGGGAGGCAGCGGTCGAGGCAGGCGAGACCGGCCGCGGCCAGGCCTCGCTCGTCGGCCCCGTCGATCAGTTCCAGCAGGCTCCGGCCCGTCGCCGACGTCATGGACGCCTCCTTGCCACCCGATACGGACGCAGTACGTCCACTACTGCGCCGGAAGGCGCTTTTTCGTCACTGCGCGGCCGGAATCATGCCAGTGGCCTTGGTGTGCTGCATAGAGGTCAGACGGCGGACGAAGAGGATCGCGAGGACGGCGGCGACGATGTCGAGGGCGGCCCACGCCACGAGCAGTCCGGCGCCGGCCCAGAACTCGTCGGCCCGGTCGGCGTCGTCGTACACCGCGCTCGCGAAGGCCCCGAAGAGCACGGAGACGATCCAGACCGCCCACCACCAGTTGAGCAGGGCGAGCGACTCCTCCTTGCCGTCGCCGTACGGGTCCCGGCGGCTCGCCCGCCAGGTGCCCGCCGCCACGCTCCGCGGCCACCAGAACTGGGCTATCGGCACGAACCAGGCGCCGATCGCCCAGCCGGGGCCGCCGCGGTGCAGGTCGGGGGCGAAGACCCCGGCGTTCCTCCGGACCCGGAAGAACCAGATGATGAAGACGATCTGGGTCGGCAGGGACAGCAGCGCCTGGACCCATGTCGTGGCGTCGACGCCCCGGTGCGAGAACCCGGTCATGTCCGGGCTGTCGGCCGCCAGGAGCCACACGTCGAGCCCCGAGAGGACGAGGAACACGTCCGAGAGGACCATCGCGGCGAGCAGCGCCACCACGGCGTACGACAGACCAACGGGATTGCGGAGCATGACGGAGCGGACCCCCAGGAACGAGCGGCGCCCCTCCCCGGGGCGCCGGGGCGGCCGGGCGGCCGCCGCGCTGGGGGAGCGTACTCCCGCCCGCTCAGCGCACCCGCGCCGCCAGCGCCCTGAACTGGTCCCACGTGAGGGTCGGCGTCCTGGCGTCCCAGACCTTCTGGGCGAGGGCCGTCAGCGGCATGCGGATGCCGTTCGCCACCTGGGTCTGGTTCTGGGCCGCCGCAAGGTCGCACCAGACCGCGAGCCGGGCGCCCAGGATCTGGGGGTCGTACCGGGCGGCGACCGGCGTCGTGCCGCGCAGGACCAGGGGGGTCCACTGCTCGTAGATGCGGCGGCCCGTGGGGTACGTGAACTGGTTGGGCTCGCCGAGGACGTAGTACAGGTACTCGTCGTTGAGGTTCACGACCTTGCGGCCCTCGGCCAGGTACTCGGAGGGCGGGCGGGCGCCGATCTCCTTGCCCGTCCAGTACTCGACCTCGATGCGCCGGTCCGCGGTGACGACGCCGCCGCGGAAGAAGCCGTCGTTCCAGGCCTTGGCGGTCTTCCCGGCCGCGCGCACGACGGCGGCGCGGTCGTTCAGCCAGCCCTCCGCGAGGTCCTGGACGCCGGCCTGGGGCCCGTACTTCTGCCGGGCCGCCGCGGCCAGCTGGGGGTAGGAGGCGGAGGGGCTGCGGACGGTCAGCGCCTGGTACTCGTCGGCGCCCACGTGGAACCAGCCGCCGGGGAAGAGCGCGGAGTACTCGCGCAGCAGATCGTCGACGATCTGCGCCGAGGCGGGCTTGGAGATGTCGATGGCGCCCTGCCGCGGGACCCCCTGGACGTTGCGCAGCTGGAGGTCGGGGTGGGCGCGCAGGACGGCGCCGAGGTGTCCGGGCGAGTCGATCTCGGGCACGACGGTGATGTGCAGGCTCCGCGCGAGGGCGAGGATCCGGCGCACCTCCGCCTTGCTGAGGTGCTGGGCGGAGACGATCTCGGGGTGGGAGTCCGAGGCGATCCGGAAGCCCTGGTCGTCGGAGAAGTGCAGACCGAACTGGTTGAGCTTGAGGTCGGCCATCTCGCGCAGCCGGTCCTCGATCCAGCCGGCGGTGAAGAACTTGCGGGCGATGTCGACGTTCAGTCCGCGCTGGGGCTTCGCGGGCGCGTCGGTGACGACGCCCTCGGGCATCGCGCCGGTGCCCTTCACCGACTGCTTGAGGGTGCGGGTGCCGTAGAAGACCCCGGCCTCGTCCGGGCCGGTGATCCGCACCCGGTCGTCACGGACGGTCAGGGTGTACGACTCGCGGGCCCCGGTCCCGCCGAGCGCCAGCTCGACGTCCCCGGGCCCGGCGGCGACGGTGCCGCGGTACGGGATGCCGAGCTCCCCCGCGAGGAGCCTTCCCTCGTCGGCGAGGCCCGCGCTGTTCGCCGCGATGACGACCCCGGCGGGGGCCGCGGGCTTCCAGCCGGGGCCGCGGGCGGCCTCGTGGTCGCGGACCGCGGGGACCGTGCGGGGCGCGGTGGAGAGCGGGTAGGTACGGGTCGGCGTGGGCGTCGGGCTGGGCGGCGCGCTGGTGGGCGCCGCGCTCGCGGACGTGCCGGAGGTCGTGCCGGAGGAGGCGGCGGACGTGCCCGAGCCGGAGGGGGATCCGCCGGAGCAGGCCGCCACGGTGGCCAGTGCCACCGCCGTCGCCAGGAGTGCCGGGCCCTTGTGGGGCCCTCGTATGGAGTACCGCATCATTCGGAATCCTTCCGTACGGCGGGCGGTCCGGCCAATCGGGGGACACGACGGCCCCGCGACCGGAACGCATTCGTCCATCACCTGTTCCGAAACTCTCCCTTCCGGGTGAAATTCGCGCATCCGTCGGACACTTCCCTCGTCCCGTCGATAACGTTGCGTCACACCCACCCCATCGCGCCCGTCCCACGCGCGAGCCGCCCCACCCGTCCCGGAGTACCGGAGCCCACGCTGACCAGCGACACCCACGTCCCCTGCCGCAAGCCGGGCTCCACGGACACGCCTGCCATACCCGCCCAGAACCAGGGCCCCTCCGTCCGCGGCCTCGCGGGCTTCAACGCCGCCTCGCCCGTCGAGGCCGAGGCCCTGCTCCTGTCGTGCTGCCACAGCCTCCGCTGGGCCGAGCGGGTGGCGGCCCACCGTCCGTACCCCACGGTCGACGCGCTGCTCGCCGCCGCCGACGAGGCCGGGTACGACCTGTCCCGCGCCGATCTCGACGACGCCCTGGCCGCCGAGTCCTCGGCCCTGCCGCACCCCGACGCGCCGCCGGCCGCGAGGACCGCGCTGCGGGCCGCCCACGCCGCGTACGAGAGCAGCTTCGGACACGCGTTCGTGATCAGCCTCGACGGAGTGAGGCCCGGAGAGCGCCTCGACCAGGTATTGGCAGGCATTCGGTCACGTCTCGGCAACGAACCGGAGGAGGAGCGCGTGGTCGCCGCCGACGAACTGAGGCGGCTCGCCCGCGCCCGGCTGGCATTCCGACTCGCGGAGGCCCTCACACCGCGACACTCCGGGCCGTGAATCCGTCCGGAATGCGGCGATTCCGGCCTGTGCGATAGTCCGTCCGTGCCTGTTTGATCACACCGATGGACCCCGCGCGAGCGAACCGACAAGTCGTCGCTACGATGACCGGGGCCGGTGGACCGTACCCGGCCGGGTCAGACCGACAGAGAAGCCGGCCGACCCTGATCCCCGCTCCCGGAGGGTTTTTCCGTGCCGGCTGGAACGCTGTACCGCGGCCGGGAAGGAATGTGGAGCTGGGTGGCTCATCGAGTCACCGGCGTCCTCATCTTCTTCTTCCTGTTCGTACACGTGCTGGACACCGCTCTCGTCCGCGTCTCTCCCGAGGCGTACGACGAGGTCGTCGCGACCTACAAGACGCCGATCGTCGCTCTCCTCGAGTACGGCCTCGTCGCTGCCATCCTCTTCCACGCGCTGAACGGTCTCCGTGTCATCGCCGTGGACTTCTGGTCCAAGGGCCCGCGCTACCAGAAGCAGATGCTCTGGACCGTCGTGGGCATCTGGGTCGTGCTGATGGCGGGCTCGCTGTACCCCGTCCTCGGCCACGCCGCACGTGAACTGTTCGGGAGCTGACGCCAGATATGTCTGCTGACACCACCTCCACCACGATCGGTCCCGTCGAGGGCGGCGCCCACTACGACGTGGACAACCCCGCGCCGTACATCGAGGCCCCCCGCAAGCGCACCGGCAAGACCCCGCGCGCGACCCGCGGCAACTTCGAGATGGCCGCGTGGCTCTTCATGCGCCTCTCTGGCGTGGTCCTCGTCGTCCTGGTCCTCGGCCACCTGCTGATCCAGCTCTTCCTGGACGGCGGCGTCTCCAAGATCGGCTTCGCCTTCGTGGCCGGCCGCTGGGCGTCCCCGTTCTGGCAGGTCTGGGACCTGCTGATGCTCTGGCTCGCCATGCTGCACGGCGCCAACGGCCTCCGTACCGTCATCAACGACTACGCGGAGCGGGCCAACACGCGCCTGTGGCTCAAGGGCCTGCTGTACACCGCCACGGTGTTCACCATCCTTCTGGGCACGCTGGTGATCTTCACCTTCGACCCGAACATCCGCTAGGCACGGGGCTGAGGTAATCCACGACATGAAGATCCACAAGTACGACACCGTCATCGTCGGCGCCGGCGGCGCGGGCATGCGCGCCGCGATCGAGTCGACGAAGCGCAGCCGCACCGCCGTGCTGACGAAGCTCTACCCCACCCGCTCCCACACGGGCGCCGCGCAGGGCGGCATGGCCGCCGCGCTGGCGAACGTGGAAGAGGACAACTGGGAGTGGCACACCTTCGACACGGTCAAGGGCGGTGACTACCTGGTCGACCAGGACGCCGCCGAGATCCTGGCGAAGGAGGCCATCGACGCCGTCCTCGACCTGGAGAAGATGGGCCTGCCGTTCAACCGGACCCCGAACGGCACCATCGACCAGCGCCGCTTCGGCGGTCACTCCCGCAACCACGGCGAGGCCCCGGTCCGCCGGTCCTGCTACGCCGCGGACCGCACCGGCCACATGATCCTCCAGACGCTGTACCAGAACTGCGTCAAGGAGGGCGTGGAGTTCTTCAACGAGTTCTACGTCCTGGACCAGCTGCTGGTCGAGGAGGACGGCGTCAAGAAGTCCGCCGGTGTGGTCGCCTACGAGCTGGCCACCGGCGAGATCCACGTCTTCCAGGCCAAGTCCGTGATCTACGCCTCCGGCGGCACGGGCAAGTTCTTCAAGGTGACCTCCAACGCGCACACGCTGACGGGTGACGGCCAGGCGGCCTGCTACCGGCGCGGCCTGCCGCTGGAGGACATGGAGTTCTTCCAGTTCCACCCGACGGGCATCTGGCGCATGGGCATCCTGCTGACGGAGGGCGCCCGCGGTGAGGGCGGCATCCTCCGCAACAAGGACGGCGAGCGCTTCATGGAGAAGTACGCGCCGGTCATGAAGGACCTCGCGTCCCGTGACGTCGTCTCCCGCTCCATCTACACGGAGATCCGCGAGGGCCGCGGCTGCGGTCCCGAGGGCGACCACGTCTACCTGGACCTGACGCACCTTCCGCCGGAGCAGCTCGACGCCAAGCTCCCGGACATCACCGAGTTCGCCCGTACGTACCTCGGCATCGAGCCGTACACGGACCCGATCCCGATCCAGCCCACCGCGCACTACGCCATGGGCGGCATCCCGACCAACGTCGAGGGTGAGGTCCTGGCGGACAACACCACCGTCGTCCCGGGCCTGTACGCGGCCGGCGAGGTCGCCTGTGTCTCCGTGCACGGCGCCAACCGTCTGGGCACCAACTCGCTGCTCGACATCAACGTCTTCGGCAAGCGGTCCGGCATCGCGGCCGCCGAGTACTCCGCCAAGCACGACTTCGTCGAGCTGCCGGAGAACCCGGAGTCCCTGGTCGTCGCCCAGATCGAGAAGCTGCGCAACTCCACGGGCAACGAGCGGGTGGCCGACATCCGCCGCGAGCTCCAGGAGACGATGGACGCCAACGTGATGGTGTTCCGTACGGAGCAGACCATCAAGACGGCCGTCGAGAAGGTCGCCGAGCTGCGCGAGCGCTACGAGAACGTGTCCATCCAGGACAAGGGCAAGCGCTTCAACACGGACCTCCTGGAGGCCATCGAGCTGGGCAACCTGCTCGAACTGGCCGAGGTCATGGCCGTCTCGGCCCTGGCGCGCAAGGAGTCCCGCGGCGGTCACTACCGCGAGGACTACCCGAACCGCGACGACGTCAACTTCATGCGCCACACCATGGCGTACCGCGAGGTCGGCGAGGACGGCTCCGAGACCGTCCGTCTCGACTACAAGCCGGTCGTCCAGACCCGCTACCAGCCGATGGAGCGTAAGTACTGATGGCTACCCCCGTACTGGACAAGGTCGAGGCGGAGTCCGCCGCCTCCCCGTACATCACGGTCACGATGCGGATCCGCCGCTTCAACCCCGAGGTGTCGGACGCGTCGGTCTGGGAGGACTTCCAGATCGAGATCGACCCGAAGGAGCGTGTGCTCGACGCCCTTCACAAGATCAAGTGGGACGTCGACGGCACGCTGACCTTCCGTCGCTCCTGCGCGCACGGCATCTGCGGCTCGGACGCGATGCGGATCAACGGCAAGAACAGGCTCGCCTGCAAGACGCTGATCAAGGACATCAACCCCGAGAAGCCGATCACGGTCGAGGCCATCAAGGGCCTCACGGTCCTCAAGGACCTCGTGGTCGACATGGAGCCGTTCTTCCAGGCGTACCGGGACGTCATGCCGTTCCTGGTCACCAAGGGCAACGAGCCGACGCGGGAGCGCCTGCAGTCCGCCGAGGACCGCGAGCGCTTCGACGACACCACCAAGTGCATCCTGTGCGCCGCGTGCACGTCGTCCTGCCCGGTCTTCTGGAACGACGGCCAGTACTTCGGTCCGGCCGCGATCGTCAACGCGCACCGCTTCATCTTCGACTCGCGTGACGAGGCCGGTGAGCAGCGCCTGGAGATCCTGAACGACAAGGACGGCGTGTGGCGTTGCCGCACGACGTTCAACTGCACGGACGCCTGCCCGCGTGGCATCGAGGTCACGAAGGCGATCCAGGAAGTGAAGCGCGCGCTGATCACCCGTCGCTTCTGATCACCGGCGTTCCGGGGGCGGGGTTTCCCCGCTCATGGTTCGGTGTTTCGGCCCGCTTCTGTACGCTGCGGCGTGCAGGAGCGGGCTTTTTCTTTGTGAAGGACGGGGACTGATGAGCGAGCCGAACCCTTACCGGTCGGAGGAGTACGAGTGGGGCCCCGGGCAGCAGCAGCCGGGCCAGCCCGCCTACGGCTACCCGCACCCTCCGGCGTACCAGCCGACCCTGCCCGGCGGGGTGCCGGTGCCGCCGCAGCAGGTGCCCGGGGTGCCGCAGGGCGGCGGCACGCCGCTGCTGAGCCTCGGTGACATCACCGTGGTGGGCGACCAGATCATCACGCCGGCCGGCGCGATGCCGCTCAAGGGCTCCGTGTGGAACGCGATGGACATGTCGCGGACCGAGGAGAAGATGCCCACGGTCGCGATCGTGCTCGCGGTCATCTTCTTCATCTTCTGCCTGCTGGGCCTGCTGTTCCTCCTGATGAAGGAGAAGACGACCACCGGCTTCATCCAGGTCACGGTGACCAGCGGCGGCAAGCACCACGCGACGATGATCCCGGCGCGCGGCCCGGACACCATCCACTGGGTGATGGGTCAGCTCAACTACGCGCGGTCGCTGAGCATGTGAGCGGTCGTCATCGATGAGGGGGCGCCCGAGGGCGCCCCTTCGTCGTGTCCGGGACCGGGGCCGGGACGGGTCGGGACGGGTCGGGACGGGTCGGGACCGGGACCGGGACGGCTGAGGACCGGGGCCGGCGGGGCCTACCAGTGGCGGGTCGGCTCCGTGGACTCCGCCTCGACCATGACGCGCCGCAGCATGCCGTTGAGGAGGGCGCGCTCCTCCGGGGAGAGGACGCCGAGCAGGCGGTACTCCTCGTGGCCGAGGACGTCCATCGCGCCGAGCCAGGTCTCGTGGCCCGCGGCGGTGAGTTCGACGACGACCCGGCGGCGGTCGGTGGTGGACTGGGTGCGGCGGACGAAGCCGCGCTTCTCCAGGGCGTCGAGGCGGCCGGAGACGGAGGCGGGGGCCAGGTCGAGGTCCTGGGCGAGCTCCGACGGAGCGGCGCTGCCGCCCCGGCCGGCGATCTTGTGCAGGGTGTCGAACTCGTGGCGTTCCAGGTCGAAGTCGACAAGGGACTGCTCCCTGACCCGGCGCAGATGGACGGAGAGCTTCTTCATGCGGGTGACGGCGCCTTCGACGACGGGGTCGAGGTCGGGCAGGACGGGCTGCCAGCGGGCGACGTGTCCGTCGGTCCAGTCGCGTGCGGTGCTCGCTTCGCGCGCGGCACTCGGCTCACTCGGAGCAGGGGGTCCGCTCGGAGTGCGCGGTTCGCTCGGAGTACGCCGTTCCTCGGGTTGCGCCATGGGGTGATCGTACGTCGGTGGGCCGGGAATCACCCGAGAAGTACTTCGTTGACGAACTATTCGGTACCGAAATACTCTTCGGGTCATGACCGCTGCCACCACCACGGCCCCGCCGCCCGCCCCACACCCCCTGCGCACCCGTTCCTTCCGGCTGCTCTTCACCGGCCGCACCCTCTCCCTCCTGGGCGACGCCGCCATCCCCGCCGCCCTCGCCCTCGCCGTCCTGGAGGCCACCGGATCCACCGCGGCGCTCGCCCTGGTCCTCGGCTGCGCGATGGTGCCCAAGCTGCTCCTGCTGCCGCTCGGCGGCGTGGTCGGCGACCGCTTCGACGCCCGTACGGTCGCGCTCACCACGGACCTCGTCCGCTGCGGCACGCAGCTGGTCGTCGGCGTCCAACTCCTCGGCGGTACGCCCAGCCTGGCCGTCCTCGCGGTCTCCGAGGCGCTCGGCGGCGCGGCCGGGGCCTTCGCCATGCCGACCGACTCGCCCCTCGTGAAGGGCACGGTGGCGGCCGGATCACTGCACCGGGCCAACGCCGCGATGAGCGTCGCCAAGAGCGCCAGCCGACTCGGCGGCCCCGCGCTCGCCGGCACCCTCGTCCTGACCGTGGGCCCCGGCTGGGCGTTCGTCCTCGACGCGGCGACCTTCGCCGTCAGCGCGCTCATCCTGACGGCGGTCAAGGTGAAGCGGGTGCCGATCCCGCGGCGCTCGCTCCGCGCCGATCTGGCGGAGGGCTGGCAGGAGGTGCGGTCCCGCGACTGGTACTGGACCAGCCTGATCGGCCACAGCGCCTGGAACGGCGCCGCGGCCGTCCTGATGACCCTCGGACCGGCCATCGCCGTGCAGCGGCTCGGCGGCGGCACCACCTGGGTCGTCCTGCTCCAGGTCGGCGCGGTCGGCTTCCTCCTCGGGGCGCTGCTCGCCGACCGGGTCACGCCCCCGCGCCCGGTCCTCACGGCGAACCTCGGGCTCGCCACGTACGCGCTGCCGCTCGTCCTGCTCGCGGTCGGCGCGCCCGCGCCGCTGACGATCGCGGCCTACGGGATCGCGCAGGCGGGCCTCGGGTTCCTCTCCCCCGTCTGGGAGACCGCCGTCCAACGGGCGGTGCCCGCCCACGCGCTGGCCCGGGTCAGCTCCTACGACTGGCTGCTCTCCCTGGCCGCCATGCCCCTCGGGTACGCGCTGGCGCCGCTCGCGGCCTCGGCCTGGGGGCCGGAGGTGCCGCTGCTGGTCGCGGCCGTCGCCGTCGGCGGCTGCTGCGCGGCGACGGCGCTGGTGCCCGGGGTACGGCGCTTCCGCTGAGAGCCGCCACGACGGGGGCGGCGCCGGCCGGGGCGGCGGGACCGGCCTCGCCCAGAGCCTCCCCCGCGGCCTCCCCCGCCGGCCCCGACACCCTCTAGCGGCCCGCCTCCGCCAGGAAGGCGGTGAGCAGCCCGGCCGTCTCGGCGGGGCGTTCCAGGGCGGGGAGGTGCCCGGCCCAGTCGAGGTCGACGCGGCGGGCCCCGGGGAGGAGGCGGGTGAGGTCGTCGGCGACCGCCCGGAAGTCGGGGAGGTCGTGGGCGCCCACGGCGACGAGGGCGGGGACCTCGATCCCGGCGAGATCGCCGGCGGTGACCTCGGGGGTGACGGGGTCGAACTCCTCGGGGGCGGCGAGCTGGACCTCGAAGGCGTGCCGCTGCATCTCCCGGACGAGCGCGCGGGCCTCGGGTCCGGCCTCGGGGCCGAGCCAGGTGTCGACGTTGAGCTCGACGGCCCCGTCGAGGTCGCCCGCTTCGAGCAGTCCGTCCTCGCGGTCGCCCCAGGCGCGCAGCTCGTCGCCGGGCGCGAAGCCGGGGATCCCGGAGGCGAGCAGGGCGAGGGCGGAGACGTGTCCGGGATGGCGGACGGCGAGTTCGAGGGCGACCGTGCCGCCGAAGGAGGAGCCGACGACGGCCGCCCGCTCGACGCCGAGGTGGTCGAGGAGGTCGCGCACGTCGTCGGCGTGGATGTGCGCGGCCTCGACGGGGGTGTCGCCGAAGCCGCGGAGGTCGCAGCGGACGACCCGGTGACCGGCCTCCGCGAGGGCGTGGAACTGCCCGTCCCACATCCGGCGGTCGCAGACCCCGGAGTGCAGCAGGAGAACGGTCGAGGGACCCTGGCCGGCCAGGTCGTGAGTGAGCGTCATCCGGCCGACCCTAGGCGGCGGGACCGGCCGCGGCCAGCGGGTTTCCCTCCACCCCCGAAACCGACTTGAACGCGTTCAAAGAGAGGTCTACAGTCATGACCAACAGCTTTTGAACGCGTTCAAGGGAGGGTGGGGCATGGACCTCACTGTCATCGCGTACATCGTCTATCTGCTGATCAGCGTGGCGCTGACCGTCTGGGTCGCACGCACGCTCAGCCGCAACGGAAGGATCTTCCTCGCGGATGTCCTGCACGGGAACGAGAAGCTCGCCGATGCCGTCAACCACCTCCTGGTGGTCGGCTTCTACCTCGTCAACTTCGGCTTCGTCGCCCTCTATCTGAGCCAGGACGACGCCGTCCTGGACGCCCGCGCGCTCTTCGAGGCGCTCTCCGTGAAGCTCGGGGTCGTCCTCCTGGTCCTCGGCGTCATGCACCTCGGCAACGTCTACGTCCTCAACAAGATCCGGCGCCGCGGGGTCATGGAGCGCGAGCAGGTGCCGCCGGTCGGCCCGCAGGGCTGGACCGCCACCCCCAAGGGCGGCCCCTGGGCCCCGCCGGCGCCCCAGCGCTGAGAGGGGCGCGCCGTGCCGACTCCCGTGGGGCGTCTGACCGTGCTGTACGACGCGGACTGCCCGCTCTGTGTGCACCTCAGGCACTGGCTGCTGCGCCAGCGGCAGCTCGTCCCGCTCGACCTCGTGCCGGCCGGGTCGCAGGAGGCCAGGCGCCGCTTCCCGGAACTCGACCACACCGCGACCCTGCGGGAGATCACCGTGGTCGGGGACCGGGGCCAGGTCTACCGGGAGACCTCCGCCTGGATCGTCTGCCTCTGGGCACTCGCCGACCACCGCGCCAAGGCCCACTGGCTGGCCACCCCGGCCGGGCAGCCCTTCGCCCGGGTGACCGTCCTGGCGGCGGCGAAGTGGCGCGAGGCCCTCAAGGGGCCCGGCCGCGAGGCCGGCCCCTGCGAGGACGGGCACTGCGAGGTGCCCGGTCCGCCCGACTAGGCTCGACGGTGTGACGGACGTGAAGGAAGACAAGAAGGCCCCGAAGAGCGAGCAGACCCGCACGCTCATCCTCGAAACCGCGCTCCGGCTGTTCAAGGAGCGCGGTTACGACAAGACGACGATGCGGGCCATCGCCCAGGAGGCCGGGGTCTCCGTGGGGAACGCGTACTACTACTTCTCGTCCAAGGAACACCTCGTCCAGGGCTTCTACGACCGGATCGCCGAGGAGCACCAGGCCGCCGTCGAGCCCATCCTGACCGGTGACGAGAAGGACCTCACGGCCCGGATCCGGGGGGTATACCTCGGCTGGCTCGACATCGCGGAGCCGTATCACGAGTTCGCGGCGCAGTTCTTCAAGAACGCGGCCGACCCGGACAGCCCGCTCAGCCCCTTCTCTCCCGAGTCGGAGGGCCCGCGCGAGGCCGCGATCGAGGTCCACCGGCGGGTGATCTCCGGCGCCTCGGTGAAGGTCGACCCGGAACTCAGGGAGGCCCTCCCGCAGTTGCTGTGGCTCCAGCAGATGGGCCTGGTCCTCTTCTGGGTCTACGACCGCTCCGAGGGCGCGGCCAACAGCCGCCGCCTCGTCGAGCGGCTCGCGCCGGTCACCGCCCGCGCGATCTCGCTCTCCCGCTTCCGGATCCTGCGCCCGCTGGTCAAGGAGACGCACGAGCTGCTCTCCGACTTCATGCCCACGGCAGCGGGAATGGCGGCCTCGGGCAAGCCCAAGAAGAAGGCGGGCCCGAAGCCGCCGGCGCCGGCCGGGACACCGGAGTCGTAGACCCCGGCGTCCCCGGCCCCCCAGGCCCGGGGGCCGGGGGCCGATCAGGCCGGACAGGCCCGACAGGCCCTAGATCCAGCTGAGCTCCCAGAGGCGCCAGATGCCCGTACCGTCCGTCAGGTACTGGGAGCCGGCGACCGCCTCGGTGGCGAGCACGTAGTCCTTCTTCTGCCACAGCGGGACGAGCGGCACGTCGGACGCGACCTCGCTCTGGATCTGCTTGAAGTCGGAGGTCGCCCGTGAGCGGTCGCTGAACTGCTGCGTCGAGGAGATCAGCTCGTCGATCCGCTTGCTGGAGAACCCGTTGTGCAGGGTGTTCTCGGTGCCGACGAGCGGCGCGGTGAAGCTGTCGGAGTCGGGGAAGTCGGGCAGCCAGCCGACCGTGTACGCGTCGAAGGCGCCCTTCGCGTACTGCTTCTGGAACTCCGTCCACTTGACCTCGACGGTCTCGACCTCGAAGAGGCCGGTCTCCTCGAGCTGCCGCTTGATCTCGCCGGTCTCGGCGCCGTACGTGGCGTCCGCGCGGTAGCCGAAGGTGAACTTCACCGGGGTCTCGACGCCGGCGTCCTTCAGGAGCTTCTTCGCCCGCTTGGCGTTCGGCTCCGGGTCGATGTCGTAGAACGCGGTGCTGTGCCCGACGAAGCCCTGCGGGATGAGCGAGTACAGCGGCTCGACCGTGCCCTTGTAGGCGCCGGTGGTGATCGCCGGCCGGTCGAGGACCGCGGCGACGGCCTGCCGTACGGCCTTGTCGGCCATGGGCGAGCCGGGCCGCACGTTGAAGTTGAGGTTGCGGATCTCGGCGCTCTCCGCCTCGGTGACCCGGGTCCCGTCCTGGGGCTCCAGGGCCGAGATGAAGTCCGGCGGCAGCTGCCGGTGCGTCACCTCGACCTCCTTCGCCTTCCAGGCGTCGGCGAGGTCGGCGGACTGAGCGTAGTACTTCACGCGCACCGGGCCGCCGCTCTTGGCGATGGCGCCGCGGTACTTCGGGTTCGGCTCCAGGAGCGCGGACTCGCCCGGCTTGTACTCCTTGAGGACGTACGGCCCCGAGCCGTCGACCGCCGCGTCCCCCCGCAGCGTGTTCGCCGGGTAGTGGTCCTTGTCGACGATCGAACCCGCGCCCGTGGCCACCTTCAGCGGGAACGTGGCGTCCCGGCTGCTCAGATGGAAGGTGACCTCACGGCCCTGGGCCGAGACGCTCTTCAGGGTCGGGAAGAGGGGCTGCGGACCGACGTCCGTCTTGATGCGCAGCATCCGCTCGAACGAGTACTTGACGTCCTCGGCCGTGATCTTCCGCCCATTGGCGAAGGTCAGGTCGTCGCGGAGCGTGCACTGGTAGGTCGTGAGTTTCGTCCCCTCGAACTTGCAGCTCTCCGCCGCGTCGGGGACGGGGGTCGTGAACCCCGGCTTGAACGTCAGCAACGACTGGAAGACGTTGCTGTACATGGCCCAGGAACCGGCGTCGTACGCGCCGGCCGGGTCCAGTGAAGTGACCTCGTCGGTTGTGCCGACGCTGATCGGATCGGTCCGGCCGCCGTCGGAGGGCAGGAGTTGCCAGCCCCCCACTCCGGCGGCCACCAGTACTCCACAAGTGATGAGGATCCGCAGACGGACCGTCGACCGCATTGCCGTGCTTCCTTTATTCGTCCACCCCAGCTGCGACGGCCCCCGGAAACGTCGCGATGGCGTCATCCCATCACACGCTTTTCACAAGTGGAAGAGAAAACTTTCACACCACAGGTATATGTCCGGGAAATGCGAATTTAAGTCGATGAGCAGCACGTATCGGGCTCGGTGCGCGGAGTGACCCCGTCCCGATTACGCCTGTTTCGAAGCGAGTTCGACGATGGTGATGTCCGAGGGCGCCCCCACCCGGACCGGCGGTCCCCAGGCGCCCGCGCCGCGCGAGACGTACAGCTGGGTGTCTCCGTACCGTTCGAGCCCGGCGACGGTCGGATTCGCCAGTTCGGCGAGGTAGTTGCCGGGCCAGAGCTGCCCGCCGTGGGTGTGACCGGAGAGCTGGAGGTCCACGCCGTGGCGTACGGCGTCGTGGACGACGATCGGCTGGTGCGCGAGGAGCACCGCGGCACGGGCCCGGTCGCGGTCGCCGAGCGCCCGCCCGAAGTCGGGCCCCTGTCCTTCGCTCTCCCCCGCGATGTCGTCGACGCCGGCGAGGTCGAAGCCGGCCGCCACCTCCACGCGCTCGTTGCGCAGCGGGCGCAGTCCGAGCTCGCGGACGTGGTCGACCCAGGCGTCGGCGCCGGAGAAGTACTCGTGGTTGCCGGTCACGAAGAAGGATCCGTGCCGGGCGCGGAGCCGCGCGAGGGGCTCGGCGGCGGAGCCGAGGTTCTCGACGGTGCCGTCGACGAGGTCGCCGACGACCGCGATCAGATCGGGCTGGGTGGAGTTGATCGCGTCCACGATGCGCTGGGTGTGGGCGCGGCCGAGGATCGGCCCGAGGTGGATGTCGGAGACGACGGCGATCCGGTAGCCGTGGACCGCGCGCGGGATCTTGGCGAGCGGGACGGTGACCCGCTTGACCCGGGGGCCACGGAGCACGCCGTACGTGCCGTAGCCGACCGTCCCGACGGCCGCGGCGACCGCGGCGCCGCCGACGACCCGGGAGACGAAGAGCCGCCGGGAGACCTCGGCGGGGGTCGCGGGGGCGGACTCCGGGGCCGCTTCGGCCGGCTCCTCGGGGGCGGCCGGCGCGTGCTCCGGAACGGGCACCGGCACGGGCGCCGCCACCGGCGCCGCCGCGGGCGCCCCGGCCCGCGCACGGCGGTCGAGCCAACGGAACAGGAGGGGTCTGACCGCCTCGCCGACGGCCAGGGCGAGGGTCACGTACAGCAGCAGCGCGAGCCACAGGAAGCCGGGCCAGGCGACCACCTGCTGGAGCACGAAGGGGGCTCCGCCGCGGGACGAGCCGAGGGCCGCGAACGACAGCAGCGGCAGCACCACGACGGCGGCCGTGCCCAGGCGGCGCGGCAGGCTCCCCCGCGTGGTGACGTCGCGCACGAGGCGCCGCCAGACGTACCAGTGCACGGCGCCGAGCAGCGCGAGCACGACGATCAGAACCAGCAGGAAGACGACCACGCCCCGGAACCCCTCTTCTACCGCTCGCGCGGTTCTAACCGATGTCGCGACGGGCGGCGCGCACCCCACGCAACCCGAGCACTCCGATCACCGTCCCCAGAACAAAGGACGTGACGGCAAGCAGCAGATGAACCCAGAAGTAGGCCGTCGGGTCGCCGGCGTCGTCGAACGCGAGGCCACTCCCGTCGTTCCACAGGTTCTTGACGAAGGTGATCCAGATGAACCAGCTCCACACCCCGAACGCGAGCAGGAACCAGGAGACGCGACGGCTGAACTTCATGCCCCCAGTATCACCGTCCGCCCCACGGGCCCCGCGGACGGGTGGACGAGCCCGGTCGAAGCGCCAGCCGGGGTTCGGATCCTTGTTCCGTACCTGTACGTTCACGACCGTGTCTGCTTCGAAGAAGACCGCTTGGGCGGTCACTGCTGCCGTGTTCCTTCCGCTCGTCGTCGCCGTGCCCGCGCATGCGGACACGAAGGACGAGAAGGACAAGCAGCCCAAGCCCCCGAACGCGATGTCCTCGCTCGGCGGCCCTCTGCTCGGCAACCCCGGTACCCAGGTGAAGCTGGGGCCCGGCGCCCCGGTGCTGCCGAAGGAGCTGTCGGGACGCTCCTGGGTCGTCGCGGACGCCGAGAGCGGCCAGATCCTCGCCGCGCACAACGCGCACTGGCCGCTCGCCCCGGCCTCCACGCTCAAGATGCTCTTCGCGGACACCCTGCTGCCGAAGTTCCCCGACGCCAAGCTCAAGCACCTCGTCACCAACGCCGACCTGACCGGGATAGGAGCGGGCTCCAGCCTCGTCGGCATCAAGGAGAAGCAGACCTACACCGTCCACGACCTGTGGCTCGGGGTCTTCCTCCGCTCGGGCAACGACGCCGTGCACGTCCTGACCAACATGAACAGCGGCCTGCGCCAGACCGTGAAGGAGATGAACGACCACGCGGCCGAGCTGCAGGCGCTCGACACGCACGTGGTCTCCCCGGACGGCTACGACGCCCCGGGCCAGGTCTCCTCCGCGTACGACCTGACACTCATCGCCCGCAGCGGCATGCAGAAGCCGGCCTTCCGCGAGTACGCCGCCACGCCCCGCGCCGCCTTCCCCGGCGAGCAGAAGCCGGGCAAGAAGCGCGAGACCTTCGAGATCCAGAACACCAACCGGCTGCTCACCGGTGACCTCGGCGTCGCCCCGTACCAGGGCATCGCCGGCGTCAAGAACGGCAACACCACGCACGCGGGTGCCACCTTCACGGGCGTCGCGGAGCGCAACGGCAAGGTGCTGCTCGTCACCGTGATGAACCCCTCGTCGAAGGAGCAGCACGCGGTCTACCGCGAGGCCGCCCGGCTGCTGGACTGGGGCTTCGCCGCGTCCGGGAAGGTGACCCCGGTCGGCGAGCTGGTGCCGCCGCGGTCCGCCCGTACCGAGACGACCGCCCCGGACGACGGCTCGGTCCCGGCACCGGGCAAGAACGCCCCGGACGGCACCGTGCAGGCGTCCGGCACGGAGCGGTCCGGGGGCATCGGGATCGCGCTCGGCGTGGCCGGCGGAGTCCTCGTGCTCCTCGCCGGTGCCGTCTTCCTGGTCAACCGCCGCTGGCCGCTGGCCGGGGCGGCGGGACGTCGTCGCCGTTCCCGCCGGGACCAGGACGTGAACCCGGACGTGAACCCGTAGCGGACTCGGACCCGTCGTCGGCCGCGGACTCCCCACGGGAGCCCGTGGCCGTCCACGCGGCGCAGTACAGCAGCAGCTTCGCGGTGAAGTTGATCCAGAGCAGCAGGGCCACCGGCACGCCGAACGCCCCGTACATCGACTTCGCGGCGACGCCCCTCATGTAGCCGCCGAGCAGCAGCTTCAGGAGCTCGAAGCCGACCGCGCCCATCAGCGCCGCCACGACGAGCCGGCGGCGCGGCGGGTGCACGCCCGGCAGCAGCGTCAGGACGTACAGCAGGATCAGGAAGTCGGCCACGACGGCGACCAGGACGGCGGCCGTCTGCAGGAGGTAGCCGCCCGCCCCCTCGCCGGAGATCCCGATCCGGTCGGCGCTCCAGCCGACGGCGGTGGAGCCGAGCCAGGACGCGGCGAGCGAGGCGAGTGCCACGCCGCCGAGGCCGATGAGGATGAGCCCGTCCTTGCCCTTGAGCAGGATCGGGTTGCCCTCGATGTCGTCGAGCCCCCACACGGCGCGCAGGCAGTCCCGCATGGAGCCGACCCAGCTGATGCCGGTGACCAGCAGGATCGCGCCGGCGACGAGCCCGACGGTGCCGGCGTTGGCGACGAGGCCGCTGATGTTGAGCTGATCGGAGATGCCGGGCACCTGGTCGCTGATCTTGTCCTCGATCTTGTCCAGCTGGTCCTTGCTGAGGAGCGCGGCCCCGATCGCCGCGGCGACCGTGATCAGCGGGAAGAGGGCGAGGAAGGACACGAAGGTGATCGCTGCGGCGAGCCTGGTCCAGTGGGCCGCGTCGAGCGTCTCGTACGAGCGCCAGGCGTGGGTCCGCATGAGCCGGGCGACCCAGGGGCCGATGACGGGGAGCTTGGTCAGCCAGTCCATGTCGTACGTCTGCCCCTCGATCCGTTCGGTGCGCGGAGAGCGCAGTACGAGAATCCCTCGCCGGAGCCCGCGTACCCGCGAACGACATCCCGCACCCCGCGAGCGGCACCCGTACATCGCCTCCGCCCGGGGCTTCGGGGATTCTTTCCCGACACTCCTTTCATCACCCATTTCGACGAACCGCTCTGCAATACCGGCATAAGCGACAGACGCGGCTATACGGTCACCCTCATGGCTGTCGAGACCCTCGTCCTGGACGACGACTGCGAAGCGATCACCGGCTGGGGGCGCACCGCACCGACCCTCGCGCGCGTGCGGCGGCCCCGCGGCCCCGCCGAGGCCGCCGAGGCCGTCCGCTCGTCAGGGGCCCGCGGTGCGATCGCCCGCGGTCTCGGCCGCGCCTACGGCGACGCCGCGCAGAACGCCGGCGGCACCGTCCTCGACATGACCGGCCTGGACCGGATCCTCGCCTTCGACGCCGCCGCCGGGCTCGTCGTCTGCGAGGCGGGCGTCAGCCTGCACCGCCTGACGGCGGCGCTGCTCCCGCTCGGCCGGTTCGTGCCGGTCGTCCCCGGCACCCGGTACGTGACCGTCGGCGGCGCGATCGGCGCCGACGTCCACGGCACGAACCACCCCGTCTCCGGCTCCTTCGGCCGGCACGTGACCGCCCTCGAACTCCTCACCGCCGACGGCGAGATCAGGACCGTGCTGCCCGGCACCCCGCTCTTCGACGCCACCACCGGCGGCATGGGCCTGACCGGTGTGATCCTGACCGCCACCCTGCGCCTGCCGCCCGTCGAGACCTCGCTCATGACCGTGGACACCGAGCGCGCCCCCGGCCTCGACGAGACGATGGCCCGCCTCGCCGCCGCCGACCACCGGTACGACTACTCCTTCGCCCGGATCGACCTGCTCGCCCGGGGCGCCGCCACCGGCCGCGCCGTCCTCACCCACGGCGACCACACCCCGTACGACGCGCTCCCCCGCCGCCACCGGGCCCGCCGGACCCCGCTCGCGTTCCGCCCGGTACGGCTGCCCGCGCCGCCGCCGTACCTGCCCGGCGGCCTCATCGGCCGGACCACCGTCGGGCTCCTCGACGAGCTCCGGTACCGGGGCGCGTCCCGCGCGCGTACCGGCGGCCTCAAGTCGCTCGCCGCCTTCCTCCACCCGCTCGACGCCGTCCCGCACCGGAACCGTGTCCACGGGCGCGCGGGGTCCGTCCCGTACCAGTTCGTCGTCCCGTACGGGCAGGAGGAGGCCCTGCGGAGCGTGATCCGGCGGATCGCGGACCGCCGCTGCCCCGCCGTCGGCGCCGTCCTCCAGCGCTTCGGCGCGGCCGGCCCCGGCCCGCTGTCGTTCCCCCTGCCCGGCTGGACGCTCGCCCTCGACCTGCCCACCGGCCTGCCCGGACTCGGCGCCTTCCTCGACTCGCTCGACGAGGACGTCGCGGGGGCGGGCGGCCGGGTCTTTCTCGCCAGGGACTCCCGCGTGAGGCCGGAGACGCTGGCCGCGATGTACCCGCGGCTCGGCGAGTTCCGGGCGCTGCGCGCCGCGCTCGACCCCCGGTCCGTCCTCACCTCGGACCTCTCCCGTCGCCTCGACCTCTAGGAGCCCCCATGAAGGACGCCTTCGGTGCCCCGCAGTCCCTGCTCGTCCTCGGCGGCACCTCCGAGATCGGGCTGGCCACCGCCCGCCGGCTGATCGCCCGCCGTACCCGTACCGTCTGGCTGGCCGGGCGCCCCTCCCCCGCGCTCACCGCCGCGGCCGATTCGCTGCGGGCGCTGGGCGCGGACGTGCGCACCGTGCCCTTCGACGCGCTCGACACCGAGTCGCACGAGGAGCGGCTCGGCAAGATCTTCACCGAGGGCGACATCGACATGGTGCTGCTGGCCTTCGGGGTCCTCGGCGACCAGGCGCGCGACGAGTCCGACCCGGTCGCCGCCGTCCGCGTCGCGCAGACCAACTACACGGGTGCCGTCTCGGCCGGCCTGGTGTGCGCGGCCGCGCTCCAGGCGCAGGGGCACGGCTCGCTGGTGGTGCTCTCGTCGGTGGCGGGCGAGCGGGCCCGCCGCGCCGACTTCATCTACGGCTCGTCGAAGGCGGGGCTCGACGCCTTCGCCCAGGGCCTCGGGGACGCGCTGCACGGCACCGGGGTGCACGTCATGGTCGTACGGCCCGGGTTCGTCCGCTCGAAGATGACGGCCGGGCGCGCGGAGGCGCCGCTCGCGACCACGCCCGAGGCGGTCGCGACCGCGATCGAGCTGGGGCTGCGGAGGCGCTCGGAGACGGTGTGGGTGCCGGGGACGCTGCGGATGGTGATGGCGGCGGTACGGCACGTGCCGAGGCCGCTGTTCCGGCGGCTTCCGGTGTGACGGGCGTGCGGGCGTGCGGGCGTGCGGGCGTGCGGGCGGCTCTAGGACGTGGGGGTCGGTGTGTCCACCGGGCTGCCGCCCTGCGCGGGGACGGCCGAGATGGGACGGCCGCTGCCGAACTCGTAGTCGTACAGCTTCCGCCAGACCCCGTCCGAACCCTGCTCGTACAGCGCGAACGAGCGGCAGGTCCAGGCCGCCTCGTACCCGGCGAGCTCCTCGAACGCCCGGTCCATCCCCTCCTCGGAGATGCCGTGCGCCACGGTGACATGCGGGTGGTACGGGAACTGGAGCTCGCGCACGAGGGGGCCCGCCTCGTCCCGGATCCGGTGCTGGAGCCGGTTGCAGAGGGGCACGCCCTCCTTCAGCTTCACGAAGACGACCGGGGAGAGCGGGCGGAAGGTCCCGGTGCCCTTGAGGCGCACGGGGAACGGCTGGTGGTCGGCGGCGACACCCGCGAGGTGCGCCTCGATCTCCGGCAGCCGCTCCTCGGCGACCTCCGTCGGCGGGACCAGCGTGACGTGCGTGGGAATGCCGTACGCGGCAGGGTCCCCGAAGCCGGCGCGCCGCTCCTGGAGCAGGCTGCCGTAGGGCTCCGGGACCGCGATCGAAACGCCGAGCGTTACGGTCCCCACGTCGTTCTCCTCCGTCGTCGGTCGACTTGTGTCGGGTGGTGCAGCCGCCAGTGTGCGGCCTGCACCACCCTTTGGGCCAGGGTCCTTGGTCTCAGTGCTTGGCCGGCAGGAAGCCGATGCGCTCGTACGTCTGCGCCAGCGTCTCGGCGGCGACCGCCCGGGCCTTCTCCGCTCCCTTGGCCAGGACCGAGTCCAGCGTCTCCGGGTCGTCCAGGTATTCCTGGGTGCGGGTCCGGAACGGCGTGACGAAGTCCACCATGACCTCGGCGAGATCCGTCTTCAGCGCGCCGTACATCTTGCCCTCGTAGCTCTTCTCCAGGTCCTCGACGGAGGTGGAGGTGAGCGTGGACATGATGGTGAGCAGGTTGGAGACGCCGGCCTTGTTCTCCGGGTCGAAACGGATCACCGTCTCGGTGTCGGTGACCGCGCTCTTGACCTTCTTCGCGGTGGTCTTCGGGTCGTCCAGGAGGTTGATGAGGCCCTTCGGCGTGGACGCCGACTTGCTCATCTTGATCGCCGGGTCCTGGAGGTCGTAGATCTTCGCCGTCTCCTTGAGGATGTACGGCGCCGGGATCGTGAACGTCTCGCCGAAGCGGCCGTTGAAGCGCTCCGCGAGGTCACGGGTCAGCTCGATGTGCTGGCGCTGGTCCTCGCCGACCGGGACCTGGTTGGCCTGGTAGAGCAGGATGTCCGCGACCTGCAGGATCGGGTACGTGAAGAGGCCGACGGTGGCGCGGTCGGCGCCCTGCTTGGCGGACTTGTCCTTGAACTGGGTCATGCGGGAGGCCTCGCCGAAGCCGGTGAGGCAGTTCATGACCCAGCCGAGCTGGGCGTGCTCGGGGACGTGGCTCTGGACGAACAGGGTGCAGCGCTCGGGGTCGAGACCGGCGGCGAGCAGCTGGGCCGCGGCGAGCCGGGTGTTGGCGCGCAGCTCGGCGGGGTCCTGCGGGACCGTGATCGCGTGCAGGTCGACGACCATGTAGAAGGCGTCGTGGGACTCCTGGAGGGCGACCCACTGGCGGACGGCGCCGAGGTAGTTGCCGAGGTGGAACGAGCCTGCCGTGGGCTGGATTCCGGAGAGCACGCGGGGAACGTCAGAGGCCATGCACATCATTCTCTCAGGTGTGGGAACCGATCCCGGACTGCCGGTGTATCAAGAGTGTGAGGACGCGGGAGGGGGGCCTGGTCGACGACGAGGCCGCGGTGATCGCACGGGTACGCGCCGGGGAGCCGGAGGCGTACGCGGCGCTGGTCCGCGCGTACACGGCGGTCGCACTGAGAGCCGCGGTGGCGTGCGGCGCGGGCCCGGAGGCCGAGGACGTGGTGCAGCAGGCCTTCTTCAAGGCGTACCGCTCGCTGGGGCGTTTCAAGGAGGGCTCGGCGTTCCGGCCGTGGCTGCTGCGGATCGTCGTCAATGAGACCAGGAACACAGTGCGGTCGGCGGGTCGGCAGCGGGCCGTCGCCGATCGGGAGGCGGACCTGCTCGGGGGTGAGCCGCGGATACCGGAGTCGGCCGACCCGGCGGTCGCGGCGGTGGAGCGGGAGCGGAGCAGACGGCTCCTCGACGCACTCGACGGACTGGGCGAGGACCACCGGCAGGTGGTGATCCACCGCTATCTCCTCGAGCTGGACGAGACGGAGACGGCCCAGGCGCTCGGCTGGCCGAGGGGGACGGTGAAGTCCCGGCTGAGCCGGGCGCTGAAGAAGCTGGGCCTGGTGCTCGGGGAGAGCCTGACGGAGGGACCGGAGGGAGGTGGGGGGCGTGGCTGACGAGGGTCTGCCGGACGAGCTGAGGGAGCTGGGACGGCGGCTTCGGGTGCCGGACGTGGACGGGGAGTCGATGGCCGAGCGGGTGCTCGCCCAGCTCCTCGCCGAGCAGGTGCCGACACCGGTGCCGGTCCGCCGACGACGACGGGACGGATGGGCGTCGGTACGGGGCTGGGCGCGGGCGCGGTGGCGGGCGCTGGTGGCGGGCCTGACCGGGGTGCTGATCGTCCTGGTGCTCACCCCGCCGGTGCGGGCGGCGGTGGCGGAGTGGTTCGGCTTCGGCGGGGTCGCCGTGCGGTACGACCCGGACGGGCGGCACGTCCCGGCCGGGGGTCCGGTGCCCGGGTGCCCGGAGCCGGTGCACCCGGCGGAGGCCGGGCGGCTCGCCGGCTTCGAGCCGCTGATACCGAGGGCGCTGGGCGCGCCGGACGCGGTGGCGGTGACGGGGTCGGCCGAGCGCGGCCGGGCGGTGATCAGTCTGTGCTGGCGCGACGGGGAGCGGACGGTCCGGCTGGACGAGTTCCCGGCCCGGCTGGACATCGGTTTCGCCAAGCAGGTGCGGTCGCGGCCGGAGTGGGTCGATCTGCCGGACGGCGCGCAGGGGTACTGGTTCGCCGCCCCGCATCTGCTGACCTTCCCGATGACGGACGGGACGGGCACGGCCTGGACGCATGAGCTGCGCACGGCGGGCCCCACGCTCCTCTGGACGAGGAACGGGGGCGCGCTCACCTTCCGCCTGGAGGGCATACCGGACCGCGAGGAGGCCCGGCGGGCGGCGGAGTCGGTCGGCGGCTGACGGGCGGGGCCCGCCGCACGGGTCAGACCGGGAGACCGGGGGCCGGGAAGGCGGTCATGAGGTCGGCGACCTCCGCGCGGACGGCGGCGAGGGCCTGCTCGTCGCCCGCTCCGGCGGCCGCGACACCGCGGTCGATCCAGTCGGCGACCTGGTCCATGTGCTCCGTGGTGAGGCCGCGGGAGGTGAGGGAGGGGGTGCCGATGCGGATGCCGGAGGGGTCGAACGGCTTCCGGGGGTCGTAGGGGACGGTGTTGTAGTTGACGACGATGCCCGCCCGGTCGAGGGCCTTCGCGGCGATCTTCCCCGGGACCTGCTTGGGCGTGAGGTCCATCAGGATCAGGTGGTTGTCGGTGCCGCCGGAGACGAGGTCGAAGCCGCGGGCGAGGAGTGCCTCGGCGAGGGCCTTGGCGTTGGCGACGACGGCATGGGCGTAGTCGCGGAAGGAGGGCAGGGACGCCTCGCGGAGGGCGACGGCGATGGCGGCGGTGGTCTGGTTGTGCGGGCCGCCCTGGAGTCCGGGGAAGACGGCCTTGTCGAGGGCCTTGGCGTGCTCCTCGCGGGACATCAGCATGGCGCCGCGCGGGCCGCGCAGGGTCTTGTGGGTGGTGGTGGAGATGACGTCCACGTGCGGGACCGGGGACGGGTGGGCGCCGCCCGCGATCAGGCCGGCGATATGGGCGACGTCGGCGACGAGCACGGCACCGGCCTCGCGGGCGATCTCGCCGAAGGCGGCGAAGTCGATCGTGCGGGGCAGCGCGGTGCCGCCGCAGAAGATCACCTTGGGGCGCTCCTTGAGGGCGAGCTCGCGGACCTCGTCGAAGTCGATGAGGCCCGTGTCCTGGCGGACGCCGTACTGGACGCCGCGGAACCACCTGCCGGTGGCGGAGACGCCCCAGCCGTGGGTGAGGTGGCCGCCCATGGGCAGGGCCATGCCCATGACGGTGTCGCCGGGCTCGGCGAAGGCGAGGTAGACGGCGAGGTTGGCCGGGGAGCCCGAGTAGGGCTGGACGTTGGCGTGGTCGACGCCGAAGACGGCCTTGGCGCGCTCGACGGCGAGGGTCTCGACCTGGTCGATGTTCTGCTGGCCCTCGTAGTAGCGGCGGCCGGGGTAGCCCTCGCTGTACTTGTTCTGGAGGACGGTGCCGGAGGCTTCGAGGACGGCGGCGGAGACGTAGTTCTCGCTGGGGATGAGGCGCAGGGTCTCGGCCTGGAGGCGTTCCTCGGCACCGACGAGGGCGGCGAGCTCGGGGTCGGCGGCGGCGAGCGCGGGGTGGGTGTACTGGTGCTGCGGCGTGGTCATGGTGGTGTCCTCCGGGCGTCGGCGGGTCCCGGGGCACTGCGTGAGAGGCGCGGCGCCACGCGGGACTTCGGTCCCGTGACGCCCAGGCGGGCGGCGTCTCGTGTGGTCTGCCGCGCACGGCTCCCCCGGGGTCGCTTCCCCGTGCGCCAGTCGCCGTGCGTGTTTTCAGAGTAGCGGGCGCGCCGCGCGCGAGGTTTCCCGGTCCGGCATCCGAGCGACGATAGAAACAGGGGCCACACCCCCTCGTCGGGGTCACCCCCCGAGCCGCAGGACGAACGGAGATCCCGTGTCGAGCACACAAGACGCGATCGCTTCGGCGGAGGCGCACAGCGCTCACAACTACCACCCCCTGCCGGTCGTCGTCGCCTCGGCGGACGGCGCCTGGATGACCGATGTCGAGGGGCGCCGCTATCTCGACATGCTCGCCGGTTACTCGGCGCTCAACTTCGGGCACGGCAACCGGCGTCTGATCGACGCGGCGAAGGCCCAGCTGGAGCGGGTGACGCTGACGTCGCGCGCCTTCCACCACGACCGGTTCGCCGAGTTCTGCACCCGGCTCGCCGAGCTGTGCGGGAAGGAGGCGGTGCTGCCGATGAACACCGGCGCGGAGGCGATCGAGACGGCCGTGAAGACCGCCCGGAAGTGGGGGTACGAGGTGAAGGGCGTGCCGGACGGGCACGCGAAGATCGTGGTGGCGGCGAACAACTTCCACGGCAGGACGACGACGATCGTCAGCTTCTCCACGGACCATGAGGCGCGGGGCCACTTCGGTCCGTACACGCCGGGGTTCGAGATCGTGCCGTACGGGGACCTGACGGCGATGGAGGCGGCGGTCACCGAGAACACGGTGGCGGTGCTGCTCGAACCGATCCAGGGCGAGGCGGGGGTCCTGGTCCCGCCGGCGGGCTATCTGACGGGGGTCCGGGAGCTGACCCGCCGGCGGAACGTGCTGTTCGTTGCGGACGAGATCCAGTCGGGTCTGGGCCGGACGGGCCGGACGTTCGCGTGCGAGCACGAGGGCGTGGTGCCCGACGTGTACGTGCTGGGGAAGGCGCTGGGCGGCGGGGTGGTGCCGGTATCGGCGGTGGTCGCCGACCGGGAGGTGCTCGGGGTGTTCCGGCCGGGTGAGCACGGGTCGACGTTCGGCGGGAACCCGCTGGCCTGCGCGGTGGCCCTCGAGGTGATCGCGATGCTGCGGACCGGCGAGTACCAGGAGCGGGCGGCGGAGCTGGGCGAGCATCTGCACGCGGAGCTGGGGCTGCTCGTGGGCGGCGGGGCGGTGGAGGCGGTGCGCGGCCGGGGGCTGTGGGCCGGGGTGGACATCGCGCCGTCGCACGGCACGGGCCGGGAGATCTCGGAGAAGCTGATGGAGCGGGGTGTCCTGGTGAAGGACACCCACGGCTCGACGATCCGGATCGCGCCGCCGCTGGTCATCTCGAAGGAGGACCTGGACTGGGGTCTGGAGCAGCTGAGGGGCGTGCTGTCGGAGGAGTGACGAAGTCCGCTTGAGGGGACGGCGACCGCGGGCCGTGGCGGGGCAACTCGGGCCATTGACACGGTAGTTGGTCTAGGCCAATGATGCCGCCATGCCGAGACTCCGTCTGCGTCACGCCGTGCGTGCCGCGCTCGCCGCCGTCGTCCCCCTCGCGCTCCTCGGCGCGGTCACCGGACCCGCGCACGCCGCCCCGAGGGCGGCCTGGCCCGAGCCCGTCCCGGTGGTCTCGCACATCGAGACCACCGACCCGGTCGTCTTCATCACCATCGACGACGGCTGGTTCCACGACCCCGCCGCGGCGAAGCTGCTGCTCGAGCGCCGCGTGCCCGCCTCGCTCTTCCTGCTGCCCGGCGCCTACTCGTACGACTCCGGCTACTTCCACACCCTGCTGAACCAGGGCCCCTCGCGCGTCGAGAACCACACGGTCAACCACCCGGACCTGACCACCCTCGACGCCGCAGGCCAGAAGGCGGAGGTCTGCGGGGCGCGCGACCAGCACCTCGCGCAGTTCGGCGACGGCCCGCGGCTGCTCCGCCCGCCGTACGGCGTGTACGACGCGACCACCCGCACCGCGGCCCGCGCCTGCGGGGCGAAGGCGCTGGTCACCTGGACGTACGACCTCACCACCTGGGGCCAGTGGACCCCGCCGACGCCGGCCCTCAAGGCCGGCGACATCATCCTGCTGCACTTCAACGAGACGCTGGAGCAGGATCTGACGCGGGCGCTGGCGGCGGCCGAGGCCGCGGGCCTGAGGCCTGCGCCGCTCAGGGAGTACGTCCCCGAGTAGCGGGAGCGGCCGGAGGGGGCAGGGCCCGCCCCGGGGGCGGCGCCCGCCCTAGAGGATCACGTGCGGGAGGAAGCGGGCGTACTCGTCGGTGACGAGGCTCGCCGACTCCCGGATGCCGAGCCCCGCCGCCTCGTCCTCGACGACCCACGCGCCGAGCACCACCCGGTTGCCGTCGAAGTCGGGCAGCGGGGCCAGCTCCTGGTAGCAGCAGGGCTCCCCGTCCCGTACGAACGGCTCCGTGCCGGCCTCGTGCAGGGTGACGCCCGCTCCCTCGCGGCCGAGCAGCGGCTTGGCGACCCAGCCGGTGGTCGTGGCGAGTTCGCGGGGTCCGTCGAGGTAGGCGGGCAGCAGGTTGGGGTGGCCCGGGTACAGCTCCCACAGGATCGCCAGGAGCGCCTTGTTGGAGAGCAGCATCTTCCAGGCGGGCTCGATCCAGCAGGTGGTGCCGGTGCCGCCGCCGTTGTCGAGGGTGTCCAGGACGTGCCGGCCGAAGCGGTCGGTGGTCAGCCACTCCCACGGGTAGAGCTTGAAGCAGCTGCGGATGAACCGGAGCCGGTCGTCCACGAAGCGGCGCGAGAGCCGGTCCCAGCCGATCCGTTCGACGGACAGGGCCTCGGTCTCCAGCCCGGCCTGCTGGGCGGTCTCGCGCAGATACGCGACCGTCATCAGGTCCTCGCCAAGCTCGTCGCCGTCGGAGTGGACGAAGTGGAGGGGGCCGGGAGGCAGCAGAGGGGCCTGCTTGCGCCACGCGTCGACGAGCCGTTCGTGGAGGGAGTTCCACTGGTCGGCGCCGGGGAACCGTTCCTCCATCCAGAACCACTGCGGGCTCGCGGCCTCCACGAGCGAGGTGGGGGTGTCGGCGTTGTACTCCAGCATCTTGGCCGGGCCCGTGCCGTCGTAGCGCAGGTCGAACCGCCCGTAGAGGGAGGGGAGTTCGGCGCGCCGCCGCCAGGACTCGGCGACCAGGGACGCGAGCTTCGGATCGGTGATCCCCAGCTCGGCGAACCGGTTCCGCTCGACGATGTGCGCGGCCGCCGCGAGGCACATCGCGTGCAGTTCCTCGACGACCTCCTCGAGGACCTCGACCTCGGGCAGGCTGAAGGAGTAGTACGCGCTCTCGTCCCAGTACGGACGCAGCGAACCGTCCGGGTAACGGGTCAGCGGGTAGACGAGCCCCTGCTCCTCCACCGTCTCCTGCCAGCCCGGCCGGGGCTCGATGGTGTGCCGTCGCATCTGCCGGACCTCTCTCAGCCGCCGCCGGAACCGGAGCAGCCGAAGCCGCCGGTGTCGACGGCCTTCATGTCGAAACTGCCCCCGCTCACGCGGTTGTCCCGTATGGAGCCGCCGTAGTAGTACGAGCCCCGGTGGGTGCTGCTGCCGTTGCTGTCGTCGTCGTCGCTGCCGCCGCCGCTCTCGCACTCGTAGCTGGGCAGCGTCTCCCTGGTCACCGGGTCCACGCACCGCTTGTCCGGGTCGGAGCCGCACGCGGTGATCGTCGCCGCGAGCACACCCATCCCGCCGAGCACCACCGTGCTCGACCTCAGCCTCCGCATGTCCCTGGCCCTCCCCTTCGCAGTCGCGACCGCACAGTGTAGGCCGCTCAATTCCGGCCGCAGCGCCTAGAGTCATTTCGTGCTACTCGGGATGATTTGTGCGCTCGCCTCGTCCGTCTGCTTCGGCGCGGCCTCCGTTCTCCAGGCGATGGGGGCCCGTGCCACGGCACCGGGGACCGGTGGCGGAGTCGACATCGCGCTGATGTGGCGGGTGTTGCGGCAGTGGCGGTACATCGCCGGCCTCGGCATGGACGGCCTCGGATTCGTCCTGCAGATCGTGGCCCTGCGGACCCTGCCCATCTACGTGGTCGGCGCGGCCCTCGCCGCGAGTCTGGCGGTCACGGCGGTCATCGCCTCCCGGGTGCTGCGGGTGCGGCTCAGCCGGGTGGAGTGGACGGCGGTGGGCGTGGTCTGCGCGGGGCTCGCGCTGCTGGCCCTCGCCTCCGGCAAGGAGGGCCACCAGGACGGCCCCGAGTGGCTGCCCTGGGCGCTGCTCGCGAGCGCCTTCGGGGTGCTGCTGCTCGGCGTCGTGGGCGGGCGGCTGCCGGCGAAACCCCGCGCCCTCGTCCTCGGCCTGGGGGCGGGCTTCGGCTTCGGGGTGGTGGAGGTGGCGGTCCGGCTGATCGACGGCATCGATTTCGCCGATCCGGTCTGGTACGCGCTCCTGGTGGGCGGCGGGGCCGCGTTCGTCCTGCTGACCTCGGCGCTCCAGCGCGGCTCGGTGACCACGGCGACGGCGGGCGCGGTGCTCGGCGAGACGGTCGGCCCCGCGATCATCGGGGTGGCCTGGCTCGGCGACACCACCCGGGAGGGCCTCGGCTGGCTCGCGGTCACCGGCTTCGCGATCGCGGTGGCGGGCTCCCTGACCCTGGCCCGCTTCGGCGAACCGCCGGAGGTGGACGCGAACGGACGAACGGTGGAGGCGGACCCGACGGCATCGGGGGCGGCCGAAACCCCGATCCCGGGCCACGCCACCGAACCCGACCGCGACCAGAACGCCTCGTAGACACCCGACACCGGCACGGGGCGGTCAGTGGGACGCGGGCCCTGGCGAGGGCGCGGGCGCTGGCGAGGGCGCGGGTGAGGGTGAGGGCCCTCCTGGGGACCGGGCTCCGGCCCGAACGCGGGCCCTGGCACGGGCTTGGGCTCGGGCCTTGGCCAGGGCTCGAGCGCAGGCCCTGGCACGGCTCGGGCTCGGGCGCGGGCTTGGGCCCTGGCGCTGGCGCTGGCGCTGGCGCTGGCGCTGGCGCTGGCGCTGGCCAAGGCTCCTCCTCGGGACCGGGCTCCGGCCCGAGCGCAGGCCCTGGCACGGGCTTGGGCTCAGGCAAGGGCTTGGGCTCAGGCGCGGGCGCGGGCTCGCGCTCGGCCGTGGGTTCGGGCGCGGGCTCGGGCTCGGCGCTGGCCCTGGCCAAGGCGCCTCCTCGGGCCCCGGCCCGAGCGCGGGCGCGGGCGCTGGTGCGGGCCCTGGCGAGGGCGCGGGCGCGGGTGAGGCCCCTCCTGGGGACCGGGCTGCGGCCCGAGCGCAGGCCCTGGCGCGGGCTTGGGCTCGGGCTTGGGCTCGGGCCCTGGCGCTGGCGCTGGCCAAAGCGCCTCCTCGGGCCCGGCTCCGGCCCGGGCGCAGGTCCTGGCGCGGGCGCGGCGCTGGCCCTGGTCCTGGCCAAGGTGCCTCCTCGGGCCCCGGCCCGAGCGCGGGCGCGGCGCTGGCGCTGGCCCTGGCCCTGGCGCTGGCCCTGGATCCGGCGGGGGCTCGGGGTGCAGATCTGGGGCGGGTGTCGGCTCGGAGGCTTTCTCAGGGTCGGCTCCGGCCTGCGCAGCAGCCACTGGCCCGGTTGGGGGCGGGTGCCCTCTAGGTGCCTGGCTCTGTGCCGCCGGGCGCCTGGGGCAGTACCCGGCACAGGGCCTGGAGGGCGCTCTGCCAGGCGCTGTCCGGGGGTGTCGCGTAGCCGACGACGAGACCGTCCAGGGTCGCGGGCACCGTCGGGCGGCGGAACTGGTCGACGCCCTGGACCGCGAGGCCGTTCCAGGCCGCCGCCCGCAGCACGTCCTGCTCCGTGCCGGGCGGCAGGGCCAGGACGGCGTGGAGGCCGGCCGCGATCCCGCTGACCCTCGTCTCCGGCGAGTGCGCGGCCACCGCCGCCACCAGCTGGTCGCGGCGCCGCCGGTAGCGCAGCCGCATCGCCCGTACGTGCCGGTCGTACGCCCCCGAGCCGAGGAACTCCGCGAACGCCAGCTGGTCCGGCGCGCTGGACACCCAGTCCACGACCCCCTTCGCCGCCACCACCTCGCCGACCAGGCTCTCCGGAAGCACCATCCACGCGAGCCGCAGCCCCGGGGCGAGGGACTTGCTCGCGGTGCCGAGGTAGACGACCCGCTCGGGATCGAGGCCCTGGAGGGCCCCCACCGGCTGCCGGTCGTACCGGAACTCCCCGTCGTAGTCGTCCTCCAGGACGAAACCGCCCGAGGCCCGCGCCCAGTCGACGACCTCCGCGCGCCGGTCCGGGGGCAGGGCCCCGCCCAGCGGGAACTGGTGGGCGGCCGTCATCAGGACGGCTCCGGCCGAGCCGAGGGGCCCCGACGCCTCGACCCGGGTGCCGCGCTCGTCGAAGGGCAGGACGGGGGTGCCGAGACCCGCGCCGGTGAGGAGGCCCGCGTGGAGGCCGAGCCCGTACGACTCGATCGCGACGTCGCGGACGCCCCGGCTCCGCAGCACCTGACCGATCAGCATCAGCCCGTGCACGAAGCCCGCGCAGACGACGATCCGTTCGGGGCGCGCGTAGACGCCCCGCGCGCGGGCCAGGTACTCGGCGAGGACGGTGCGCAGTTCGATCCGGCCGCGCGGATCGCCGTACCCGAAGGCCTCGTTGGGGGCGGCGGTGAGCGCCCGACGGTACGCCTTGAGCCACTCTGCGCGCGGGAAGGACGCCAGGTCGGGGGTGCCGGCCTTCAGGTTGTGCGCGGGCGCGGAGGGCCGGGGCAGGGAGCGCGCGGAAGGGGCGGCGGCGGGCGCGGCCCCCGGTCCGGGCCCGGAGGGACGGGCCCCCGCACGGCCCGGCCCGGAACGGAGGGGCTCCGCCCGGCCGGGCTCGCCGCGACGGGGCTCGGGACGGCCGGGCTCGGCGCGACGGGGCTCGGGACGGCGGGGCTCGGCGCGGCGGGCGACCCGGGTGCCGGAGCCCTGCCGGGCCGTGAGCCAGCCCTCGGCGACGAGTTCGGCGTAGGCGTCGGCGACGGTGTTACGGGCCATGCCCAGGTCCGCGGCGAGCGACCGGGAGGACGGCAGCCGGGTGCCCGCCTCGAGGCGTCCGCTGCGCACCGCCTCGCGGAGCGCGTCCATGAGTCCGGCCCGCAGCCGCGGACCGCGCAGTTCCAGATGGAGATCGGCCCCGAAAGTGGCCCACTCGTTCGCCATACGAATGGACCATACTCCTGAGCCACCTGGCTCGTACGGTGAAGACATGACCACGCACACGAACACCCTCGACACCACGGACACCCTCGGCACCACCGCGCCGACCGAGTACGCCCACGAGCACGCTCCGCGCCTCCCGCTCGCCGAGCGCGTCCCCGAGTTCTACCGGGCGATGCTGCGCCTGGAGACGGCGGCGGCGAAGGACATCGACCCGACCCTGTACCACCTGATCAAGATCCGGGCCTCGCAGATCAACCACTGCGCCTTCTGCATCGACATGCACTCCAAGGACGCGCTGGCCGAGGGCGAGACCGTCGAGCGGATCGTGCAGCTCTCCGCCTGGGAGGAGTCCCGGCACTTCTACACCGAGCGCGAGCTCGCCGCCCTCGCGCTGACCGAGTCCGTCACCGTGCTCACCGACGGCTTCGTCCCCGACGAGGTGTACGCACGCGCCGCGAAGCACTTCGACGAGACCGAGCTCGCCCGCGTCATCAGCGCGATCGTCGTCATCAACGCCTGGAACCGGATCGCCGTCACCACCCGGATGACGCCCGGCCACTACACCCCGCGCAGCGCATGAGCGGGTCCGGGAGCGGGGGCCGGCCCGGGGACTCGGCGGCCCGGGTCCTGCGCGGCCTCCACCGGGACCGGGCGGCCGGCGATCCGCTGGTGCTGCCCGGCCCGTGGGACGCGGTGAGCGCCCGCGCCTTCGAGGCGGCCGGGTTCCCGGCGCTCGCGACACCGAGCGCCGGGATCGCCGCCTCCCTCGGGTACGAGGACGGGGCGACCCCGGTGGCGGAGATGTTCGCCGCCGTGACCCGGATCGTCCGGGCCGTCTCCGTACCCGTGACGGCGGACCTGGAGGGCGGCTACGGGCTGCCGGCTCCCGAACTGGTGGAGCGCGTACGGGAGTCGGGGGCCGTCGGCGTCAACCTGGAGGACACCGGGCCGAGCGGCGGGCTCAAGGACCCGTCGGCGCACGCCGAGTGGCTGGCGGAGGTACGGGCCGCGGCGGGACCAGGACTCTTCGTCAACGCGCGCGTGGACGCGTACATCCGCGGGACCTCCGCGCCGCTGGAGGCGGCGATCGACCGCGCCCGGCTCTACGCGGAGGCCGGGGCGGACTGCGTCTACCCGATCGCCGCCCCGCCCGCGGACCTCCCGGCCCTGCGCGCCGCCCTCGGCGACCTCCCGCTCAACGTGCTGGCCGCCCCGGACGGCGGCCCGTCCTTCGCCGAGCTGGGCCGGCTCGGCGCGACCCGGATCACCTTCGGCGGCGGCCTGCTCCTGCGCGCGCGGGACGACCTGGCCGCGCTGGCGGCGAAGCTCCGCGAGAACACGGCGGGTTGAGGCGCGCCGCCGACGCCCCGGGCGGCGCACCGCGCGGCCTCGGCACCGGGCGACACCACCGGTCCCGGCCCCGCGCGGCACCGCTCGCACCGGCACCGCTCGCACCAGCAGAGCTCACCCTGGCCCCGCTCGCACCGGCCCCACTCACCCCGGCAGCACTCGCACCGGCACCGCTCGCCCCGGCACCGCTCGTCTCAGCCGCCCAGCAGCGCGCCGGCCGCCTGCCCGACGGCCACGCCCGAGGCGAGGATCCCGGTCACCGCGCCCGCGTCCGTGAGGGCGCGGCGCACCCGGGTGAGCCGGCCCGCGTCCGCGCGGCCCGTGCGCTCGATCTCGTCCTCGGCCTCGGAGAGTTCGCCGTCCAGGGCGGCCGTCCGCTCCGTGGGGACGACCCCGCCGAGGTCGGCACGGAGCCGGCGGATGGCCTGGAGGAGCTCCTCCTGCTGCGGGTCACGGGCCACCGGGGCCCCGTGACCCGTACTGGTGACGGTGTTGTGGTCGCCGATGGTGACGTTGCCCCCGGTGTTGGTGACGTGGATGCCGCCCGCCGTGTTCCCGGTCCCGGTCACGATTCCTCCGATGCAGCCGTTGCCTCTGGCGCCTCGGTGCCCTGCCGGCCTCCGGCGCTCAACCGGTTCAGCCTACGGTCGACTCGGGCCCCTGTTCCGGCGCATGAGAAACGGCGCCCCCGAGCCGTACGGTCGGTCGTACGGTTCGGGGGCGCCGGGCGCGTGGAGCCTGGACTCAGATGAGGCCGAGCTCGCGGACCGCGTCGCGCTCCTCGGAGAGCTCCTTCACCGAGGCGTCGATCCGGCCGCGCGAGAAGTCGTTGATCTCCAGGCCCTGGACGATCTCGAACCTGCCGTCGGTGCAGGTGACGGGGAAGGAGGAGATGAGACCCTCCGGGACGCCGTACGAGCCGTCCGACGGGATGCCCATGGAGGTCCAGTCGCCGGCGG
Organism: Streptomyces sp. NPDC056480; assembly: GCF_042795405.1. Classification (NCBI taxonomy): domain Bacteria; kingdom Bacillati; phylum Actinomycetota; class Actinomycetes; order Kitasatosporales; family Streptomycetaceae; genus Streptomyces; species Streptomyces sp. NPDC056480. The sequence goes on from NZ_JBHTSA010000026.1 coordinate 82,305, forward strand.
CGGTGCCGTTGACCCAGGTGTGGACGTGGTCGATCGCGGCGTTCGCGGCCGAGGCGGCGGAGGACGCGCCACGGGCGTCGATGATCGCGGCGCCGCGCTTGGCGACGGTCGGGATGAAGTCCTCGGCCAGCCACGCCTCGTCGTTGACGATCTCGGCGGCGTTCTTGCCGGCGATCTCAGCGTGGAAGATGTCCGGGTACTGGGTCGCGGAGTGGTTGCCCCAGATGGTGAGGCGCTTGATGTCCGTGACCGAGGAGCCGGTCTTCTTCGCCAGCTGCGTCAGCGCGCGGTTGTGGTCCAGGCGGGTCATCGCGGTGAAGCGCTCGGCCGGCACGTCCGGGGCGGACTGCTGCGCGATGAGGGCGTTGGTGTTGGCCGGGTTGCCGACGACGAGGATCTTGATGTCGTCCGCGGCGTGGGCGTTGATGGCCTGGCCCTGCGGCTTGAAGATGCCGCCGTTGGCGGCGAGCAGGTCGCCGCGCTCCATGCCCGGGCCACGCGGGCGGGCGCCCACGAGCAGGCCGATGTTGGCGCCCTCGAAGCCCTTGTTCGGGTCGTCGAAGATGTCGATGCCCTTGAGCAGCGGGAAGGCGCAGTCGTCGAGCTCCATGGCGGTGCCCTCGGCGGCCTTCACGCCCTGCGGGATCTCGAGGAGGCGCAGCTTGACCGGCACGTCCGCGCCGAGCAGGTGGCCGGAGGCGATGCGGAAGAGCAGCGCGTAGCCGATCTGGCCGGCCGCGCCGGTCACGGTGACATTCACGGGAGTGCGGGTCATGGCGATCTCCGTAAGACAGCTGGCGGTGGGGGTCCCTGCCCCTGGTGCGGGATAGCTCTCTTGATCGATCGGTGTCTCGACATGAAGAGATATCCAGCGGTCAGGCTATCCGACCCGGGCCCCGGTGAATCCCCACCCCCTTGTGGTCCGGCTCACTGCCGACCGTCCGCGCGGCCGCGGTCACCCGTCCGCGCGCGCGTTCACGGGCCGGCGGTGCAGCCCTCGCTGCCGTCGGCGAGCTGCCCGCAGGCCCGTGCGGCCGCGGCGGAGGCGACGGCGACCATCGGCGTGTACGCGTCGGTCTCCTTCGCCGCGGTGTCGGTACCAGCGGCGACGGTCGCGCGCCGCTCGGCGTCTCCGGCGCGGATCGTCACCGTGTCCCGGGGCGCGCCGCCGGTGAGCCGGGCCCAGGCGGCCCCGCAGGTCTCGCTGTAGCGGACCTCGACCTGCGCGGTGCCGACGGCGGCGCGGGCGACGGTGGTGGCGAGGGGGCCGCCGCACCCCATGGCCTCCGGGTCCCGGCCCGTGCAGTCGGGTCCCGCGCACTGCACGCCCGGGGGCGGATCGGCGGGCCTGGTGGTGGGAGGCGCGGTGGTGGCGGGCGGGGCGGCCGCCTTGTCGCCCTCGCCCGGGCCCTCGGAGCCGCCGAGGTCGACGAGGAGCAGGGCGGCGGTGACGACGAGCAGCGCGCCGACGATGCCGGTGACGGAGAGCAGGACCTTGCGACGGCGGGAGTCGGGGGTGCGCGCGCGAGGCACGTCGGGGGTGGGGACGGGGTCACGGGGCGGGGGCGCGGCGGCACCGGGTACGCGGGCACCGGGTACGGGGGCACCGGATGCAGTGGCACCCGGGCCCGGTCCGCCGGAGGCTGGCCCGTCGGAGGCAGGGAGCGGGGCTGCCGGGAGTGGGGCTGCCGGGCCGGGCCGGTCCAGGCGGCGGATCTCCATGGTGCGGTCGTCACCGCCGGGACCGCCGGGACCGCCGGGACTGCCGCGGAAGCCGCCGTCGCCGCCCACGGGCCGGGGCTCGGGCTCGCTCCCGCCGCCCACGGCCGGCGCGGCGGTGCGGGCCCAGGCCCGCTCCGCGCGCTCCCAGTCGGCCGCGAGGGCCGCCGGGTCGCTTCCGGTCACCTCGGCGAGGGCCACGACGGCACTGCGGGGCACGGACTGACGGGCATTCAGATACGTGGCCCACGCGGACCGTTCGTGCCCGGTGCGCTCGGCGACGGCCGTGACGCCGAGGCCGCTGCGGTCGATGAGACGGCGGAGCCGTTCCGTGAACGCGCGGACATCCGGATCGAGTTCCTCCGGCAGCGCCTTCCAGCCAGGCATGGCGGTCCCCCTTGTCCCGTGCCTCCCGCGTCTCCCCTGCTCCACCGAAGGATGGCAGGTCCGGGGGCGATGCGCGCCCCGGATGCGCAGCCGAGGTACCGGAATGGTCACTTCCGTGCCACAGCGACCCGTCGACCCTTGAACCGACCTTGGCACGTACATGACCCTTGATCGCAGCGGCGCCCGCCCTCCCACGGGGGAGAGGGCGGGCGCCGCGCCAGCTGCCGTCCGGGGCGTCCGGACGTCGGGCGACCGTCAGGTGACCGTCAGATGGAGGACGTCCTCCAGGAACGGGATCCTGAGCCAGGGCCTCGGCTGCACCATGAGGGCGAGCAGCACGATCAGGCCACCCATGACCCCGTACGTGATCATGTCCGTGAAACGGGACCGTACGGCGAGCATGCCCACCGAGGGCAGCACCCGGCGCAGCACGGCCCCCACGAGGAGCGCCGCGCCGACCAGCATCGTGCCGATGCGGAAGGACTGCGGGAGGGCGTCCGTCCCGACCACGAGCAGACCGAGGCCGGCGAGACCGAGCACGGTGAGCAGGGGCCACTGACGAGCGGGCGCCGGAGCGTCGCTGGGAGCCGCCCGGCCGCCGCCCTCGGGCCGCGCGGTGTCGGTGGTGAGGCTGGGCGCGGGCCGCTTCCAGGCCGTGATCTCCGTCGGGGCGGCCCCGTTCGAGGCGCCTCCGGCCGAGGCGCCCCCGTTCGAGGCGCCCCCGTTCGAGGCGCCTCCGACCGAAGCACCCGAAGCACCCGAAGCAGCTGAGCCCGAGGCGCGCGAGCCCGAGGCGTCGGCGCTCCCGTTCTTCGACGGGCCGTCGGCCGCCCCGTCCGGGTTCCCGGCTGTGCCCGGGGTCCCGGGGGTCACGTCAGAGCGCCGCGGCCGCGCGCTCGGCGGCCTCGACGACGTTGACGAGGAGCTGGGCACGGGTCATCGGGCCGACACCGCCGGGGTTCGGGGAGATCCAGCCGGCGACCTCGGAGACGCCCGGGTCCACATCGCCGACGATCTTGCCCTCGCCGTCGCGGGAGACGCCGACGTCGAGGACGGCCGCGCCCGGCTTCACGTCCTCGGGCTTGATCAGGTGCGGCACACCGGCCGCCGCGACGATGATGTCGGCGTTCCGCAGGTGCGCCGACAGGTCCCGGGTACCGGTGTGGCACTGGGTCACGGTCGCGTTCTCGGAGCGGCGGGTGAGGATGAGCGGCATCGGGCGGCCGATGGTGACGCCGCGGCCGACGACCACGACCTCCGCGCCGTTGATCTCCACGCCGTGCGCGCGGAGCAGCGTGATGACGCCGTTCGGCGTGCAGGGCAGCGGGGCGGGCTCGTTGAGGACGAGCCGGCCGAGGTTGGTCGGGTGCAGACCGTCGGCGTCCTTGGCCGGGTCCATCAGCTCCAGGATGCGGTTCTCGTCGATGCCCTTGGGGAGCGGGAGCTGCACGATGTAGCCCGTGCAGGCCGGGTCCTCGTTGAGCTCCCGTACGACCGCCTCGATCTCCTCCTGGGTGGCGGTGGCGGGCAGCGTGCGCTGGATCGAGGCGAGGCCGACCTGTGCGCAGTCGCGGTGCTTGCCGGCGACGTACTTGTGGCTCGCCGGGTCGTCCCCGACCAGGACGGTGCCGAGTCCGGGTGTGATGCCCCGCTCCTTGAGGGCCGCCACACGGACGGTCAGATCGGACTTGATCGCGGCTGCGGTGGCCTTGCCATCGAGAATCTGGGCGCTCATGGAGACATCCTCCCGGATGACCCCCGCCTTGTTCCAATTCGCTCGTGCCGGGCGGCCGATCACGCGGAGCGACGGGTTGCACTTGCACAACTCCGATGCGTATCGACTGGACAAAAAGTCGACCAAGCGACCACGATGATCGGCGAAGTACCGCGGAAAGTGCCGGGGGGAATCCGCTCACATGCCGTGAAGAGTCCTCCGCGCGGGCCGCGTCGTCCCCGCACAGAGAAATTCACGGAGGAAACCCGCGATGAGCTTCGGTGACCCGAACAACCCGTACGGCCAGCCGCAGGGTCAGGGCCAGGGCCAGCAGCCCGGCTACGGATACCCGCAGGCCCCCCAGGGCGTGCCGCCGCAGCAGGGCTACGGCTACCCGGCCGCTCCGCCGGTCTCCCCGTACGGCGGGGGCGGCTACCCGGGCGTGGCCATGGAGATGCCCGGTGGGGTGAAGGCCGCGCGCGTGATGCTGTGGATCAGCGCCGCGTTCAACGTCATCGGCGGCCTCGCCGTGATCGGCATGTCCTTCGCGATCGACAGCGAGCTGGAGAAGTCCGGCGCCTCGTCCGCCGATGTCGACGCCTTCGCCGACCTGGGCCAGGGCATCCTGATCGGCCTCGGCGTCTTCTCGCTGATCTTCGCCGCCGTCGGCATGTTCCTCGCCGCCAAGTTCCGCTCCGGCGGCAACGGCATCCGGGTCGGCACCATCGTCTACTCCTCGATCAGCGTGCTGTTCAGCCTCTTCTCGCTGCCTCTCGGCATCGTGGGCCTCGCCCTGGCCGTCCTGGTCATCGTCTTCGTGGCGAAGTCGGACGGCTCGGCCTGGTTCAACCGCAACAAGCAGCAGTACTGATCCACACATGGC
>NZ_JBHTSA010000027.1:0-84381 GCF_042795405.1 Streptomyces sp. NPDC056480
CGGCCGGGGGTCAGGACAGGGTGGGGACGATCGCGCGGACCTTCGCGGCGATCTCGGCCGGGAGCGGGGCGTAGCCGGCGTCGGCGAGGACCTTCTGGCCCTCCTCGCTCACGGTGTAGTTGAGGAACGCCTTCAGGGTCGGCAGGGTCTCCGCCTTGTTGCCCTTGTCGCAGGCGATCTCGTAGGTGACGAGGACGATCGGGTAGGCACCCTCGGCCTTCGTCGCGTAGTCGAGGGAGAGGGCGACGTCGCTGCCCGTGCCCTTGATCTTGGCGGCGGCGATGGCCTTGGACGCGTTCTCCGAGGAGGCGGCGACCGGGGCGGCGGCACCGGTGTTGATGCTGACGGTGGAGATCTTGTTCGCGGTGGCGTACGAGAGCTCGAAGTAGCCGATGGAGCCCTCGGCGTCCTTCACCGCGGTGGCGACACCGGAGGAGCCGTTGGCGGCCTGGCCACCCTGGGCGGGCCACGACTTCGACTTCGGGTCGTGCTTCCAGTCGGCGGCGGCCGCGGTGGAGAGGTACTTGCCCAGGTTCTGGGTGGTGCCCGACTCGTCCGAGCGGTGGAAGGCCTGGATCGTGCTGTCGGGAAGCTTGGCGCCCGGGTTCAGCTTGGCGATCGCCGGGTCGTTCCACTTGGTGATCTTGTTGTCGAAGATCTTGGCGATGGTGGAGGCGTCGAGGACCAGGTTGTCCACGCCGTCCAGCTTGTAGCCGATGGCGATGGGGCCGCCGACCATGGGCAGGTTGACGCCCTTGCCGGTCTTGCAGATCTTCGCCGACTCGGCGACCTCTTCGTCCTTCAGGGCGGAGTCGGAGCCCGCGAAGGCGACCTGGCCCTGGTTGAACTTGGTGATGCCACCGCCGGAGCCGATGGCCTGGTAGTTGATCTCGACACCGGAGCACGCGGCCTGGAAGTTCTTGACCCAGAGGTCCATCGCGTTCTTCTGCGCGCTGGAGCCGGCGGCGAGGAGCTGGCCCTTGGCGCCCTCACAGGCGATGTTCGAGGCGGCGGTGGAGGTCTTGGTGCCGCCTTCCTTGGCCGGCGTCTCCGTGTTGTTGTCCGAGCCACACGCCGAGAGGACGAGCGCACCGGAGACGACGAGGGCACCGATCGCGGAGGCGCGAAGCCCGTTCTTGCGCGAAAGCTTCACTTTCGGGTGTTCCTTCCAGAAGCCGCCTTGTCGCGGACCGAGTGTCCTGAACGTTCTACGGCGGCGTGTGTCGGTTGGTGGTGCATCGCTGTGCTCTGTGCACCGTGTAAGGCCGAAATTAGGCAGAACAGGTGAAGCGGTCGACGGAACAGAGTGAACGGAAAGTGAACCGTGCCGGAAGGCCGGGTGCGGGACCCCCCGAGCGGGTGACGGTGACGTGCCGGTCGACGCCGTGACGGGCGCTGCGGCGTCTGGCGCGACGGGCTCCGAAGCGTCTGGCGCGACGGGCTCCGAAGCGTCTGGCGCGACGGGCTCCGAAGCGTATGGCGCGACGGGCGCCACGGCGTGGCAGGCGCCGCGAGGTGCGGCGTGGCAAGGGGATGGATGTCTGCCGAGGGTCGGCCGACCCGAGGCTAGCCCGTCGCCTTCGCCGTCAGGGCGTTCAGGAGGTCGCGGTCCCGCGGCTGGGTGAGGCGCAGGCGGGCCGCCACGGGCGGCAGCCAGACGACACGGTCGACCTCGCGGCTCGGGGTGAACGTGCCGCCGAGGGCGCGGCCCGCCCAGTACTCGACCTCTTTCGGGCGGCCGTCCACCGTGTAGCGGACCGTCGGCAGCCGGAGGCCGAGCGCGCAGTCCTGGCCCGTCTCCTCCAGGACCTCGCGCAGCGCGCACGCCTCCGCCGATTCGTCCCGCTTACGCTTGCCTTTCGGGTGCGACCAATCGTCGTACTTCGGCCGGTGGACCAGCGCGATCTCGATGTCGTGGCCGGAAACCGCCGGGCGCCACAGGACGCACCCGGCCGCTCGGACAGGATCCCGGCGTTCCCCGCTCATGGGACGGGCGCCGTCGTTCTTCGCCAGGTTCGTTGGAAGGCGAAGCGGGAGGCCTCGACCTCGTGGCGCTGGTCGGCGTGGAGGACGCCCAGGGCGTACGCGGTGGCCGGGGCGATCCGGGGTGTGCGGGCGGCCGCGGCGGCTGCCGACGCGGCCTCGGCGGCGTCCCGGTGCCGGTCGAGGGCGCGGGCGGCCTCGAACAGGACGGCGTCGGGTTCGCCCCCGGTGTGCAGGGCCTCGGTGGCGTAGCGGTGCAGGCGGAGCAGGAGCCGGGTCTGGTGCCAGGGGGCGTCCTGGCTCTCCCCGGTGGCCAGGGCGAGGGCGTCCGCGTTGTACGGGTGGGCCGCCCGCGTCAGCGGCAGGGCGGCCACCGCGTCCAGGAGGCGCCGCTCGGCGACCTCGGCGGCGCCGTCCAGGACCTCGACGGCGGGGGCGCTGCCCGCGGGGCCGAGCGGGACCTCGGAGGCGAGGAGTGCGACGGCGTCGGCGACCGCGTGGAAGCGGGCCGAGCCCAGTGCCTGGAGCGACGCCGAGTGGGCGCGCGTCCGGGCCAGGGTGAGCTGCCGTTCCAGGAGGGCGCCCGCGCGGGCGGCGCCGACGGTGAGGCCGGCCGTCTCGCTGCCGCGGGCGGCGGGGACGGGGCCGCTGCCGTTCATGCCGCCCGCGCCGCTCGACAGGCGGGACAGTGCGTCCACCAGGCGGATCAGTCGTGAGGTGCAGGCGTGTTCCAGGGCGAGGGTGCCCGAGAGCCAGGCGAGCTCGGTGCGCAGCTGGTCCGCCCAGGCGGTGTCGAGCAGCGGCCGGAACGTGTGGAGCGTCCCGCTGATGCGGCGGGCGGCGCCGCGCAGCGTGCGGGCCGCCTCCTCCGATCCGGCCGTGTCCGAGCCGCTCTCGCCGTGGAGCCGGAGACCGCGGAGGAAGTCCGCGGCCCGGGCGTGCAGGTAGGGGGCCAGGACCTCGCCCGCCGAGACGTCCTGCGACTGGTCAGGGTTGTGCACGCCGGCGCCTCCGCGCGTCGATGAGCATCTCCTGGACGTGCCGGAGCGGTCGGCCCTCGGGGTCGGTCGCGTGCCGCGTCCAGTTCCCGTCGGGGCCGAGGTGCCAGGAGGAGGTGGTGTCGGACATCCCGGTCTCCAGGAGCCGGGTGAGCGCTGCCCGGTGCGCCGGGTCCGAGACCCGTACGAGGGCCTCGATCCGGCGGTCCAGGTTGCGGTGCATCATGTCGGCGCTGCCGAACCACACCTCGGGTTCGCCGCCGTTGCCGAAGGCGAAGATCCGGGAGTGCTCCAGGAAGCGGCCGAGGATCGAACGGACCCGGATGTTCTCCGAGAGGCCGGTGACCCCGGGGCGTACGGCGCAGATGCCGCGGACCCAGATGTCGACCGGGACGCCCGCCCGCGAGGCCTGGTAGCAGGCGTCGATGACGGCCTCGTCGACCATCGAGTTGACCTTGATCCGGACGTACGCGGGCCGGCCGGCGCGGTGGTGGGCGATCTCCTTGGTGATCCGGGAGACGAGCCCGTCGCGCAGCGACTTCGGGGCGGTGAGCAGCCGGCGGTACGTCTCGCGGCGGGAGTAGCCGGAGAGCCGGTTGAACAGGTCCGAGAGGTCCGCGCCGACCTGCGGGTCGGCGGTCAGCAGGCCCAGGTCCTCGTAGAGGCGGGCCGTCTTCGGGTGGTAGTTGCCGGTGCCGACGTGGGAGTAGCGGCGCAGGAGCTCGCCCTCCTGCCGTACGACGAGCGACAGCTTGCAGTGGGTCTTCAGGCCGACGAGGCCGTACACGACGTGGCAGCCGGCCTCCTCCAGCTTGCGGGCCCACTTGATGTTGGCCTGCTCGTCGAAGCGGGCCTTGATCTCGACGAGGACGAGGACCTGCTTGCCGGACTCGGCGGCGTCGATGAGGGCGTCGACTATCGGGGAGTCGCCGGAGGTCCGGTACAGCGTCTGCTTGATGGCGAGGACGTCCGGGTCGGCCGCGGCCTGCTCCAGGAAGGCCTGCACGGACGTCGAGAACGAGTCGTACGGGTGGTGGAGCAGGACGTCCCGCTCGCGCAGCGCCGCGAAGATGTCCGGTGCGGACGCGGACTCGACCTCGGCGAGGTCCCGGTGGGTGCCGGCCACGAACTTGGGGAACTTGAGCTCGGGCCGGTCCTGCCCGGCGATCCCGAAGAGACCGGTGAGGTCGAGCGGTCCGGGCAGCGGGTAGACCTCGGCGTCGGAGACCTTGAGCTCGCGGACGAGGAGGTCGAGGACGTACGGGTCGATGGACTCCTCGACCTCGAGGCGCACCGGCGGGCCGAAGCGGCGCCGCATGAGCTCCTTCTCCAGGGCCTGGAGCAGGTTCTCGGCGTCGTCCTCCTCGACCTCCAGGTCCTCGTTCCTGGTCACCCGGAACATGTGGTGCGCGAGCACCTCCATGCCGGGGAAGAGCTCCTCCAGGTGTGCCGCGATGACGTCCTCGAGGGGTACGTAGCGCTGCGGGGAGGCTTCGAGGAAGCGGGACAGCAGCGGCGGCACCTTCACGCGGGCGAAGTGCCGGTGGCCGCTGACCGGATTGCGTACGACGACGGCGAGGTTGAGCGAGAGTCCCGAGATGTACGGGAAGGGATGTGCCGGGTCCACGGCCAGCGGCGTGAGGACCGGGAAGATCTGCTGCCGGAACAGGGTGAAGAGGCGCGCCTGCTCCTTCTCCGTGAGCTCGGGCCAGCGGATCAGGTGGATGCCCTCGTCGGCGAGGGCCGGGGCCACGTCCTGCTGGAAGCAGGCCGCGTGCCGGGCCATGAGTTCGCGCGAGCGGGTCCAGATCAGGTCGAGGACCTCGCGGGGCTGGAGGCCGGAGGCGGAGCGGGTGGCGACGCCGGTGGCGATGCGGCGCTTGAGGCCGGCGACCCGGACCATGAAGAACTCGTCGAGGTTCGACGCGAAGATCGCGAGGAAGTTCGCCCGTTCGAGGAGCGGGGTGGTGGGGTCCTCGGCCAGTTCGAGCACGCGCTCGTTGAAGGCGAGCCAGCTGCGCTCCCGGTCGAGGAAACGCCCCTGCGGCAGCTCGTCGCCGAGCGCGCCGTCGTCCTCGTAGGTGTCCGGGTCGGCGTCGAGATCCGCGTCGATGTCGGTCACGACGGCACCGTTGACCACGGTCGCGCGGCGCGCGGCTATGGAGTCGGCGGACGACCGGGCGGACGACGGAGCGGACGACGGGACGGACTGCGTGGCGGAGGACTGGACCGGGACCTCGGCGGGCTGCTGGCTCATGGCCCCATTCTTCCGCGCGAAGGGGTGGTCGGGCGCGTCGGAGCGGGCCGTGGGGGAGGGAAGTCTCCCCTTGGGGAGGGCCGCCCTGCCGGGCGGGGTCACGGAGCGCTTCATTGCGTGAGCGTCGCAAGCGCGTCTGAATGGCCGGTAACGACGACATGTCGTACGGGAATCGGGGGCGGGGCCGTGTGCGGGCCCCGCCCCTGATCGTTTGAATGTTTTACGGGTGCCGGTGCGCCCTTACGGGTGCCGGGCGCGCAGGACGCGGAAGGCGGCGTAGAGCGCGAGGGCGGCGAGGGCGAGGACGATGCCGCTCTCGATGAGCTGGGTGGGCCAGAAGTGTGACCCGGGGTGGTAGTCGAGGTACTGGGTGGTGACCTGCTCGTCGGGGCGGCAGGCGGCGCCGGGAGGGGAGTCGGGGGTGCAGAACCAGCCGGGCAGGCGATCGCCGGAGGCGCCGAGCAGTCCCTGGTCGACGAACATCCCGTTGTCGGGGGTGGCGATGAGGGAGGAGTTCTCCCTCGCGGGGCCGGTGATCGTCTCCACCGGCAGGAAGTCCCAGCGGAAGGCCCCGAGGGTGAGCAGGACCAGGCCGACGATCCCGCCGGTGGCGGCCATGGCCACCAGCGTGCGGCGGATCAGCTGGCCGGCGAGGGCGCCGACGGCGACGGCGAGCAGGACGTACGCGATGAGGACGATGCCGGTGGCCTCGTACGCGCCACGGTCGAACCAGTGGAAGCCCCACGAGCCCGAGACCTGTGTCCAGCCGAGCCGGTAGACGGCGATCAGGGCGAGCGTGGCACCGAGGGCGACGGCGGTCGCCGTGAGGAGCTTGGAGCGCAGCCAGGTCGTCGGGCTGATCGACTGGGTGAGCGAGAGCTTGTACGTGCCCGACTCCAGCTCGCGGGCGATCAGCGGGCCGGCGACGAACGCGCCGACGAGCAGCGGCAGCGCGATCATGGCGTTGGAGAGCTGCTCCATGGCTCCGCGCAGCATGTCGTAGCCGAGGCGGTGTTCGTACGGGAACGATCCCGAGGCCCGGTCCTGGGCCTCCCAGATCCGCAGGGCGCCGACGACCGCGAGGGAGGCGGCCACCGCGGCCCCCACCAGCCACAGCGTGCGCCGGTACTGGCGGACCGTCACCCAGTAGGGGCCCTTCAGGGCGAGGGTGCTCATGCCGGGGCTCCTTCGGTGGTGCGGAGGTGGGCGAGGAGGAGGTCCTCCAGGGAGGGGTCCCTTGTCTCCCAGGGGCCTTCGACGGGCCCCTCGCGGCGGATCAGGGCGGTGAGTTGACGGCCCGTCGTGCGGGACTCGACGACCGTGTGCGGGGCGAGGTCGGCGACCGGGCCGGTGAGCAGGGTGTGGGCGGCGAGGAGTTCGTCGACGGGTCCGTCGAGGCGGATCCGGCCGCCGTGGAGCAGCAGGAGGTGGTCGCAGGCGCCCTCCAGCTCGGTGAGGACGTGGGAGGACATGACGACGGTGGTGCCGCGTTCGGCGGCGTCGGCCATGAGCAGGCCCATGAGCTGGTGCCGGGCGAGCGGGTCGAGGTCGGCCATCGGCTCGTCGAGGAGCACCAGTTCGGGTCGCTTGCCGAGGGCGAGCGCGAGCGCGAGGCGGGTGCGCTGGCCGCCGGAGAGGGTCCGTACGACGGCTTCGGGGTCGAGCGTGTCGGCGAGGGCGCGCCGGGCGGCGGTGTCGTCCCAGCGGTCCGGGTTGAGTTCGCGGCCCATGCGCAGGGTGTCGGCGACGGTGAGCCGGGGGTGGAGCGGCTTGTCCTGGGCGACGTAGGCGAGGTGTTCGCGGGCCGGGGCCTCGATGGTGCCCTCGGTGGGGCGGATGAGCCCCGCCGCGAGGGCGAGGAGGGTCGATTTGCCGGCGCCGTTGGGGCCGACGAGGGCGCAGACCCGGCCGGCGGGGAGGGCGAAGGCGCACTCCCGCAGGGCCCAGCCGTGGGTTCTGCCCCCGTATTTCTTGCCCAGGAGATCGGCCTCCAGCGCGATGCCGTCTCTCGTCATGCGTCGTCCCCCTCGAAGTGTTCCTTCAGTACGGATGTGAAGAGCGCGGCCACGTCTTCGCGGTCCAGGCCGGCGGCGCGGGCGCGGCGGGCCCAGTCGGCGAGTTCGCCGCGCAGGGGCGAGTCGGCCGGGCCGGTGCCGAGCGTGGCGCGGACGAAGGTGCCGAGGCCGCGGCGGGCCTCGACGAGGCCTTCGCGTTCGAGCTCGCGGTAGGCCTTGAGGACCGTGTTGGGATTGATGGCCGTCGCTTCGACGACCTCACGTGCGGTGGGCAGTCGGTCGCCGGGCTCCAGGAGGCCCATCCGGAGGGCCTGTTTCGTCTGCTGGACGATCTGGAGGTAGGTGGCGACGCCACTGCGCCGGTCGATGCGGTACTCGACCACGATCGCTTCCACCACCCTTTCACTAATCAAGTAGTGAAAGGGTGGTGGAAAGAAGGGGGCGGTGTCAACCGCCCCCTGAGTCACAGGTGTTACAACTCGGCTTCGCCGGCTTCTCCGGCTCCGCGCCTACGGCTCCGCTGGGCTACGACTCCGTGCGGTACATCAGGTCCACCTCGTGCGTGACGAAGCCCAGCCGCTCGTACACCGTCACCGCCGCCGTGTTGTCGGCGTCCACGTACAGCATCGCCGTCGGCAGCGCCTGCGCCGCCAGGTGCCGCAGCCCGGTCGCGGTGAGCGCCTTGCCCAGGCCGCCGCCCTGCGCGTCGGGCAGGATGCCGACGACGTACACCTCGCCGAGCTGCTCCTCGGCGTGGGTCTTCGTCCAGTGGAAGCCGACGAGCCGGCCGTCCTTCTCCGCGAGGAAGAAGCCCTTCGGGTCGAACCAGGGCTCGGCCATCCGGTCGTCCAGGTCCCGCTGGGTGAGCGAGCCCTGCTCGGGGTGGTGCGCGAAGGCCGCGGAGTTGACGGCCAGCCAGGCCGTGTCGTCCTGGCCGGGGACGAAGGTGCGGACGGTGACGCCCTCGGGGAGCACCGGCTCCGGGATGTCGAGCGGGGTCAGGGAGCGGCGGAGCTGGCGCAGTTCGCGGAACAGGGTCAGACCGAGGACCTGGGCGAGGTGCCGGGCGGCGGACTTTCCGCCGTGCGCCCAGACGCGCAGCCGCTTGCCGGAGGCGGCGAGCAGGGCGGTGCCGAGCGCCCGGCCGTGGCCGCGGCCGCGGTGGCCGGGGTGGACCACGAGCTCGGCGGCCGGGGCCTCGATGGGGTCGGTCTCCTCCAGCTGGGCGTAGCCGTAGAGATGGGGGCCGACGGTGAGGAGGAAGTGCCGCACGCCCTCGCGTCCGCCGTGCCGGAGGTAGAGCCGGCCCTGCTCGGAGACGGCGTGCACGCCGTCGGCCTGGTCCGCGGCCTTCAGCAGGTCCAGTACGTCCTGGATCTGCTCGGGCGTGAGCTCGTCGTAGGTGTGGATCTGCCGTCCGGGTTCGAGGGCCGGCGCCGCGTCGGAAGTCATGGACCCGAGCCTACGGTGACGCGCGGCCGCCCCGGGGAAAGGCGACGGCAACTGTCTCGTAACCCGCTACCCCCTGTTGCGCTACGCGCGTTGACTCTAGGCTTCGCTGGCACGTCAGCAGTCGAGAGGCGCACCGGAACGGGCGCGGGGACAAGGGGAGCGATGGCAGCGACACCGAAGAAGAAGAGGACAGCCGCGCGGATACTCGCCGTCGGCGCGGGGCTCGCCACCGTCGGCGCACTCGTCGCCGCGCTGCCCGCGGGCGCCTCGGGGACCAAGGGCGGGGGAAACCACGGGCGGTACGTCGACGTCCAGCTGCTCTCCTTCAACGACCTGCACGGCAACCTGGAGCCGCCGACCGGCTCGGCGGGCCGGCTCACCCGCCTCAAGGAAGACGGCACGACCGAGACCCTCAACGACGTCGGCGGCGTCGAGTACCTGGCCACGCACCTGCGGCAGGCCCGCCAGGGCAACCGGTACTCCGTCACCGCCGCCGCGGGCGACATGATCGGCGCCTCGCCGCTGGTCTCCGGACTGTTCCACGACGAGCCGACCATCGAGGCGCTGAACAAGCTGAAGCTCGACGTGAGCTCGGTCGGCAACCACGAGTTCGACGAGGGTGCGCGCGAGCTGGCCCGGATCCAGAACGGCGGCTGTCACCCGACCGCCGGCTGCTTCGAGAAGGGCAAGCGGTTCCGGGGCGCGGACTTCCCGTACCTCGCCGCCAACGTGACGAACGAGAAGAGCGGCAAGCCGCTGCTCGACCCGTACTTCGTCTGGGAGCGCAACGGAGTCAAGATCGGCTTCATCGGCGTGACCCTGGAGGGCACGGCGAACATCGTCTCCGCCGAGGGCATCAAGGGCCTGAAGTTCGGCGACGAGGTCGAGACGATCAACAAGTACGCCAAGGTGCTGGAGCGCAAGGGCGTGAAGTCGATCGTCGCCCTGCTCCACGAGGGCGGCCTGCCGGCCTCGGGCGCGTACAACTACGACTGTGACAGCCCGGGTCCCGGCAACGGCATCTCCGGCCCGATCGTGGACATCGCGAAGAACGTCAGCCCGCAGGTCGACGCCCTGGTCACGGGCCACACCCACCAGGCGTACGCGTGCACCATCCCGGACCCGGCGGGCAAGCCGCGCACGGTCACCTCGGCGGCCTCCTTCGGCCGGCTCTACACCGACACGACGCTCACCTACGACCGTCGTACGAAGGACATCGTCCGCACCGCGGTCGCCTCCGCGAACCACGTCGTCACCCGTGACGTGCCGAAGGCCGCGGACATGACCCGGCTGATCACCCGCTGGAACGCGCTGGCGGCGCCGATCGCGAGCCGTCCCGTCGGATTCATCTCCGCCGACATCGACAACCCCCTCGACGCGACGGCGTACGAGAAGCCGCTGGGCAACCTGATCGCGGACGCGCAGCTCGAGGGCATGGCCCCGGCCGACAAGGGCGGCGCGCAGCTGGCCCTGATGAACCCGGGCGGTGTCCGCGCGCCGCTGGTCCACAAGGCGTCCGGCGCCGAGGGCGACGGGGTGGTGACCTACGGCGAGGCGTACACGGTCCAGCCGTTCACCAACATGATGACGGCGGTCGACCTGACCGGCGCCCAGCTCATCACCACGCTCCAGCAGCAGGTCAGCGGTGCCAACCAGGCCGCCCCGAAGATCCTCCAGATCTCGAAGGGCCTCACCTACACCCTGGACATGACGAAGACCGGCGCCGACCGGATCGTGGTGTCCTCGGTGAAGCTGAACGGCGAGGCGATCGACCCGTCGAAGACCTACCGGGTCGCGATGAACGAGTTCCTGGCCGGCGGCGGTGACGGCTTCGCCGTCCTGAAGGAGCACAAGAACAAGCTGGTCGGCGCGTCCGACCTGGACCTGTTCACCGCCTACCTGGCGGCGCACTCCACCGCGACCGCGCCGCTGGCCCCGCCGGCGACGGGCCGGATCACGGTCGTGAAGTAACTCCGCACGAGGAGCTGCCGGCCGGGCGACTCGGCTGGGCCCAGGGGGGCGGTGGACCGTTCGACGGTCCGCCGCCCCCTCCTCGTTCGAGGCCACGGCACCCTGGTGTACGTGACGCGTACACGTCATACTCCGCGCATGGACCGTAGAAGCTTTCTCGCGGGAGCCGCGGCGGCGGGTGCCGTCCTCCTGGTCGGTGCCCCCTCCGCACGGGCGGCCACCACCCAGGACTGGATGGCCGGCCACGGCGACCCCACCCCGCTCCAGAAGCTCACCATCCCCGGCACCCACGACTCGGGCGCCCGCTTCGGCGGCCCCTGGTCCGAGTGCCAGAACACCACGATCGCGCAGCAGCTCGCCGCCGGAATCAGATTCCTCGACGTACGGTGCCGGGTCACCGGCGGATCCTTCGCCATCCACCACGGCGCCTCGTACCAGAACATGATGTTCGGCGACGTCCTCGTCGCCTGCCGCGACTTCCTGGCCGCCCACCCCTCCGAGACCGTCCTGATGAGGGTCAAGCAGGAGTACTCGTCGGACTCCGACGCCACCTTCGGGGCCGTCTTCACCGACTACCTCGACAACCGGGGCTGGCGCTCGCTGTTCCGCATCGGCGACACCGTCCCCTCCCTGGGCGAGGCCCGCGGCAAGGTCGTCCTCATCGCCGACAACGGCGGCCTGCCCGGCCTCAAGTGGTGGGACGGCGGGGCCATCGCGCTCCAGGACGACTGGAACGCCCTGCCCAACGCCAAGTACCCCAAGATCGAAGCCCACTACCGCAAGGCCGTCGAGCAGCCCGGCAAGCTGTACATCAACTTCGTCAGCACGTCCGCGTCCCTGCCGCCGCGGTGGAACTCCGACAACCTCAACCCCCGCGTCCACGGCTTCCTCGACGGCACGGCGAACACCTGGAAGGGCCTCGGCATCACCGTCCTGGACTACCCCAACACCCGCTCAGGCCTCGTCGAGTCCCTCATCCGCCACAACTGACGGCGGCGGGGTCGGCGCCCCCGGCAGCCGGAGCGTCGCCACGGTGCCGCCCCCCTCCGCCGGGGTCAGGGCGATCGTGCCGCCCGCGTGGTGGACGGTACGGGCCACGATCGACAGGCCGAGCCCCGAGCCCGGGAGGCTGCGTGCCGACGGGGAGCGCCAGAACCGGTCGAAGACGTGCGGGAGCTCGTCCGGCGCGATGCCGGGACCCTGGTCGCGGACGGTCAGTTCGCCGCGCATCAGGGTCACCTCGACCCGGCCACGGGGCGGCGAGAACTTCACCGCGTTGTCCAGGACGTTCACCAGGGCCCGCTCCAGGCCGGCCGGTTCCGCCCGGACGTACCAGGGCGCCAGATCGGTCACGAAGGTCAGCTCCGGGCCGCGCAGCCGCGCCCGGTCCAGCGCCGCCCGCAGGATCGTGTGCAGCGGGACCACTTCGAGCGGCCCCTGCTGCACCGCGTCCGGCCGGGCCAGCTCCTGGAGGTCGCCGATCAGCGCCGCCAGCTCCGTCATCTGCGCCTTCACCGAGGCCATCAGGGCCCGCCGGTCGTCCGGCGGGATCGCCCGGCCGGTCTCCTCGCTGCGCGCGAGCAGCTCGACGTTCGTCCGGAGCGAGGTCAGCGGCGTACGGAGCTCGTGCCCGGCGTCCGCGATCAGCTGCGCCTGCCGGTCCCTGGACGTCGCGAGCGCCGCCGTCATCGCGTTGAACGAACGCGAGAGCCGGGCGATCTCGTCCTCGCCCTCGACCGGGATCCGCACGGTCAGGTCCTCGGTCGCGGCCACGTGCTCGACCGCCCCGGTCAGCCGGTTCACCGGCTCCAGACCGGTCCGCGCCACCCACAGGCCGGCCGCGCCCGCGCCGACGACGCCGATCCCGGAGACCAGGAGGAGCACCCAGCGCAGGGTGGACATCGAGTTGTCGATCTCGTCGAGGGGGCGGGCGACGGAGACGGCGAGCCCGATCGGGCCCTCCTGCGGGTAGGTGAAGACCCGCATCTCCCGGCCGGCGTCGTCCTTCACCGTGTGCAGGGTGAACTCCAGCTGCCCCCTGGCCACCGCGAGATCCCCGGTCCCGGCCGGGATCGCGGCCTTGCCGGAGGTGCACACGGTGCCGTTGGCGAAGATCACCTGCACCGTGTACGAGCCGGCCACCGGCGGCGGTGTCGTGCCCTGCCGGCACAGCGTGAGCAGGCTCTGCACCCCGTTCGGGTCGAGCCGGGTGCTGCGCAGGGAGGCGTCCATCTCGTTCTCCAGCTGCGTCCGCGTCACGAACCAGCACGCGAGCGACACCGCGGCCACGGCCACGGCCACGGCGAACGCCGTGAGGAGGGCGAGGCGCGAGCGGAGCGGCCGCGACCGGAACCAGGCGAGGGGACTTCTCACTCCCCGCCCCCTCCGCGCAGCGCGTATCCCACGCCCCGCACCGTGTGCACGAGGCGCGGCTCGCCGCCCGCCTCCGTCTTGCGCCGCAGGTACATCACGTACACGTCCAGTGAGTTCGAGCTCGGTTCGAAGTCGAAGCCCCATACGGCCTTGAGGATCTGCTCCCGGGTCAGCACCTGCCGCGGGTGCGCCAGGAACATCTCCAGGAGCGTGAACTCCGTCCGCGTCAGCTCCACCGTCCGCCCGCCGCGGGTCACCTCGCGGGTGGCGAGGTCCATCCGCAGGTCCTCGAAGGACAGCACGTCGGCGTCGGCCGGGGCGGAGGCCGTGGCGGAGGCGTACGAGCTGCGCCGCAGCAGCGCCCTGATCCGGGCGAACAGCTCGTCCAGCTCGAACGGCTTCACGAGGTAGTCGTCGGCGCCCGCGTCGAGCCCGGTGACCCGGTCGCCGACCGTGTCGCGCGCGGTGAGCATCAGGATCGGCACGGTCGATCCCGACGCCCTGATCCGGCGGGCCGCCGTCAGCCCGTCCATGCGGGGCATCTGGACGTCGAGGACGACGAGATCGGGGGCGTACGACTCCATCCGGGCGAGCGCGTCGAGTCCGTCCACGGCGTCCTGCGTCTCGTACCCCTCGAAGGCGAGACTGCGGCGCAGGGCCTCTCGTACGGCGGGCTCGTCGTCGACGATGAGGATGCGTTCGGGCTCGTGTCGCTGGGCGGTCATGGGCTCAGCGTCGCACGCCGCACGGTCGCCGGTCAGTTGTCGCCGCCCGCGCGCAGGCTGTCCAGGTCGGCCTTCACGGTGTCGACCGGGATGGCGAATCCGAGACCGACGCTGCCGGCCGTCGAACCGTTCGAGGAACTGGGCGAATACATGGCCGAATTGATTCCGATGATCTCGCCGTTCATATTGATCAACGCGCCGCCGGAATTCCCCGGATTGAGCGAGGCGTCGGTCTGCAGCGCCTTGTACGTGGTCTTCGACGAACCGGTGTCGCCGTTGAACTGCTGTCCGCCGAACTCGAACGGCCAGCCCTGCCGCGGGTCGTACTGCTGCTGTCCCTGCTGCTGGTCCTGGCTGTCGTCGTCCTTGGCCACGGTCACGTCCCGGTCGAGGGCCGAGACGATGCCGCTGGTGACGGTCCCGGTCAGGCCCTCGGGGGAGCCGATCGCGACGACCTGGTCGCCGACCCGCACCTTGGACGAGTCGCCGAGGGTGGCCGTCTTGAGGCCGGAGGCGCCCTGGAGCTTGATGAGGGCGAGGTCCTTGTCGGGGTCGGTGCCGACGACCTCGGCCCGGTAGGACTTGCCGTTGCTGAGCTGCACGGTGATCTCGGACGCGCCGGAGATCACGTGGTTGTTGGTGATGATCTCGCCGTCGGAGGTGATGATCACGCCCGAGCCGGTGGACTTTCCGGAGCTGGAGCTCGCGGAGATCTCGACGATGGAGGGGGAGACGGCCTCGGCGACGCCGGCGACCGTGCCCGTGTTGCCGGTGGAGACGTTGGTGCCGTTCACGTTCGAGGAGGCGGCGACGGGGGTGTCCGATGTGGCCTGCTGGACCAGCGTCGCCGTGCCGCCGCCGATCGCGGCGGCCGCGATCGCCACGGCGGCCATGAGGCCGACCCCGCGCTTGGCGCGGCGCCGGGAGCCGGGGCCTCCGGCGGGCGCGGCGGCCGGGGCGCCCAGGGGGGCGACGGGCGGGGCGGGCGGACCCGACGGCGGTACGTGCCCACCGGACGGCCAGACGGTGGTGCCGGGCTCGGTGACGATCGGCCGGGTGGCGGTCTGCTCGGCGCCCGCCGGCGGCTGGGCCGGGGCGTAGGGCGGCCTCGGCGGGTGCGGCGGGTAGTAGGGCTGCTGCGGCTGCTGCTCCTGGAAGTCCGTCATGGAGATGACTCTCGGAGTTGTTCATGAGAGCCGTCTGAGGACCGGCTGAGAAGCCCGACAGAACCCTGTATGCCCGATATAAAGAACCCTCCTGGAAGGGAGGGCTCTCGGTCGGTCGAAGCGCCGGTCGAGCGCCGGTCGAGCGCCGGTCGAGCGCCTGTCGAGCGTCGGTCGAGCGCCGGTCGAACCGCTCAGCCGCCGTCGCAGCCGCAGGAGCGGCGGACCACCAGGGCCGACGGGAAGAGCTTCACGCGCTCGCGGCGCGAGCCCGCCACGCGGAGCGAGTCGTCCAGGACCAGGTCCACCGCCGCACGGGCCATCGCCGGCCGGTCCGAGGAGACCGTGGTCAGCGGCGGGTCGGTGAGCGCCGCCTCCTTCACGTCGTCGAAGCCCGCGACCGCCAGCTCCGCCGGCACCTCGATGCGCAGCTCGCGCGCCGCCCGCAGGACACCGAAGGCCTGGTCGTCGGTGGAGCAGAAGATGGCCGGCGGCCTGTCCGGGCCCGCGAGCAGCTTGAGGGCCACCTGGTAGGCGTCGTAGCGGTTGTACGGGGCCTGGAAGAGCCGGCCCTCGATCGAGCGGCCCGCCTCCAGCATGGCCCGCCGCCAGCCCTCCTCGTGGTCGGCGACGGGGTCGCCGACGGCCGGGGTGTTGGGGATGCCGCCCATGCAGGCCACGTACGCGTGGCCGTGCTCCAGGAGGTGCCGGGTGGCGAGCTGGGCGCCGCCGATGTCGTCGGTGACGACGGCGACGTCGTCCAGGGCCTCGGGCCGCTCGTGCAGCAGCACCACGCGCGCGTCCCAGGCCTCGATCTCGCTCGCGGCCCGCTCGCTCATGCCCTGGCTGACCAGGATCAGACCGGAGACCCGCATGCCGAGGAAGGCCCGCAGGTAGTGGACCTCGCGCTCGTCGCGGTAGTCGGAGTTCCCGACCAGGACCATCTTCCCGCGCTCGGCGGCGGCCTGCTCGACCGCGTGCGCCATCTCCGCGAAGAACGGCTGCCGCGCGTCCGGCACGATCATGCCTATGAGATCCGTGCGGCGGGACGCCATCGCCTGGGCGACCCGGTCGGGGCGGTAGCCCAGTTCCTTGATCGCGGCGAGGACACGCTCGCGCGTGGCCGGGGCGACCGGCCGGGGTCCGTTGTTGATGACGTAGCTCACGACCGCGGTCGAAGTACCTGCCAGTCGAGCTACGTCATCCCGCGTCACCTTGGCCACGCGCGGCAGTCTACGCGGGGTGACCTACCTACCGGCAGGTCGCACTGTGGCATCCGCCACGTTCCTGTCCGCCAGGGGGGTGACATCCCCCGTGGCGTCCTTGACGTGGGCGGTCGCACGCGCCTGCTCCTGCGCACGTGCCTCCTCGGCCTTGGCCCGCGCCTCCTCGGCGGCCCGCTCGACCTTCTCGGGGGTGACGAAGCGGTAGCCGACGTTACGGACGGTGCCGATGAGCGACTCGTGCTCGGGGCCGAGCTTGGCCCGCAGCCGCCGTACGTGGACGTCGACCGTCCGGGTGCCGCCGAAGTAGTCGTACCCCCACACCTCCTGCAGGAGCTGTGCGCGGGTGAAGACCCGGCCCGGGTGCTGGGCCAGGTACTTGAGGAGCTCGAACTCCTTGAAGGTCAGGTCCAGGACCCGGCCCTTGAGCTTGGCGCTGTACGTCGCCTCGTCGACCGACAGGTCGCCGTTGCGGATCTCCATCGGGGAGTCGTCCGCGACGATCTGCTGCCGGCCCATGGCGAGCCGCAGCCGCGCCTCGACCTCGGCGGGTCCCGCCGTGTCGAGGAGGACGTCGTCGATGCCCCAGTCGGCGGTGACGGCCGCGAGACCGCCCTCGGTGACGACGAGGATCAGCGGACAGCCCGGTCCGGTGGAGCGGAGCAGCTGGCAGAGCGAGCGGACCTGCGGGAGGTCGCGCCGCCCGTCGACGAGGATCACGTCCGCGCCGGGGGTGTCCACGAGGGCGGGGCCCTCCGCCGGGGCGACCCGGACGTTGTGCAGGAGCAGACCGAGGGCGGGCAGCACCTCGGTGGAAGGCTGGAGAGCGTTGGTGAGGAGCAGCAAGGCGCTCATCGCGCACCACCTGCCGTCCCTGCCGTCGGTCGGTCGTGCTTCGGTCGCTCGCTCATAACGTCGGTTCCTCCTCGGTCCCTGCGAGGACGTGCACTGCTTCGTACAGATCACTGCCGGCTCTCGCGCCCTGAGAGCTTTTGTTCATCCGTCCGTAACAACGGTCGGAAAACGCAAAAGGACCCGGGGGCTGCGTCGCCCGGATCCTCTGCCAAGGAGAATAGCCCACATGAGTTCAGAGGGAGAGGGTCGATTTCATATGGTGGATGTCTCCCTGATCACTTCCGGCTCCCGGCGGGCAATGTTGCGTACGGATGACGATGTCCGGATCGAGGCGGTTTACGAACCCTCTCAGGCCAGTGTCACCGATACGGCGGTCGTCGTCGCCCACGGGTTCACCGGGTCGGCCGACCGGCCGGCCGTCCGCCGTGCCGCACGCGTGTTCGCCGAGCGGGGCGCGGCGGTGATCACCTTCTCCTTCCGGGGGCACGGAGCCTCCGGCGGTCTCTCCACCCTCGGCGACCGGGAGGTCCTCGACCTGGCCGCCGCCGTCCGCTGGGCACGTGAGCTCGGCCACGCGCGCGTGGCGACGGTCGGCTTCTCCATGGGCGGCTCCGTGGTCCTGCGCCACGCGGCCCTCGCGCGGGAGACGGACGGACGCGCCGACGCGGTCGCCGCCGTCTCCGCGCCCGCCCGCTGGTACTACCGGGGGACGGCGCCCATGCGCCGCCTCCACTGGGTCGTCACCCGGCCGGCGGGCCGCCTCGTCGGGCGGTACGGGCTCCGCACCCGCATCGACGCCCGCGCCTGGGACCCCGTACCCCTCTCCCCGGTGGAGGCGGTGCCGCTGATCGCGCCGACCCCGCTGCTGATCGTGCACGGCGACCGGGACGCGTACTTCCCGCTCGACCACCCGCGGATGCTGGCCGGGGCCGGCGAGGCCGAGCTGTGGCTGGAGCGGGGGATGGGGCACGCCGAGAACGCGGCGGACGAGGAGCTGCTCGCCCGGCTCGGGAACTGGCTGACGCGCGCATAGCCCATCATGGGGGGCGGCGCGCACACGAACGAAGGGAGCGCCGCTATGGCAGCGGGAACCATCCGCTACTGGGCCGCGGCCAAGGCCGCCGCCGGTGTCGCGGAGGAGCCGTACACCGCCGAGCACCTCGCCGAGGCCCTCGACGCGGCCCGCGAGAAGCACCCGGGCGAGCTCGTCCAGGTCCTCAAGCGGTGCTCGTTCCTGGTCGACGGCGACCCCGTCGGGACCCGGAGCCATGAGACGGTACGGCTTGCCGAGGGCGGCACGGTCGAGGTGCTCCCCCCGTTCGCAGGAGGGTGAACCCCAGAGCATGAGCAACGACCAGTACTACGGCGGTCAGCAGTACGACCCGTACGCGAACGGGAACGGGAACGGGACCGGGACCGGGACCGGGAACGGTCACCAGGAGCAGCAGGGCCCCGACGTCACCCAGACGTGGGAGGGCCAGACCTGGGACACCCAGTTCCAGCCGGCCGTCACGTACGAGCAGGTCCAGGCCGACCGGGCACAGGCCGCGCAGGTCCAGCAGGGCTACCCGCAGCAGTCTCACCAGCCGCACCAGCCCCAGCAGCAGTCGTACGAGGCGTACGCGTCGAGCCAGGCCTCGTACGAGTCGTACGGGACCCCCGCCGGGTACTACACGGAGCCGCAGCAGCAGCAGCAGCAGCCGCAACCGCAGCACCAGCAGCAGCAGCAGCACGAGCAGCAGCAGGCACAGCCGCACCACCAGCCTCAGCCGGTGGCGGCCCCTGCCCCTGCCCCCGCCGCTGCCTCCGTCTCCGGACCCGTCGCGGAGCCCGTTCCGGCGCCGCACGCGCCCTCCGGCGAGGCGGGTCCCGGCTGGTCCTCGCCGACCACCTCCGGCAACACCCGGATCACCGACGCCCAGCGCGCCCGCGCCGAGGGCCGCTCGCCGATCATCGCGCCGGGGATGCAGCCCGCCGCGCTGACCGCCGTCCTCGGACTGCTGCTCGCCGGCGGCGCCGCCCTCGGGACGTACGGGCTCCTCGTCCCGCTCGTGCTGCTCCAGGCCCTCACCGCCGCCGGCTGGTTCCGGCTCAACGGCATGTGGCCCGCCCGCCAGGGCATCGCCCTCGCCTTCGCCGGCGGCCTCGCCGCCGACGCGGTCCTGCTCGTCACCGGACGGGAGAACGCGGCCGCCGCGATCTTCGGCACGCTCGGCGTCTGGGTGCTGCTCTGCCTGGTCCTCCAGCTGCGCAGTCACGCCGACCCGGACGAGCGCATGTACGGCCTGATGGCCACCATCGCCTCGGCGGCGCTCACCGTCGTCGCCACCGGACACCTTGGCGCCGACCCGGACGCGGTCGTCGTCGGCGGGGTCGCGGTCGCCGCGGCCGTTCTCGCCCGGGCGCTCCCGCTGCCCGGACCCGTCTCCCTGATCGCCGCACTCCTTGCCTCGGCG
Source organism: Streptomyces sp. NPDC056480 (assembly GCF_042795405.1). NCBI lineage: Bacteria > Bacillati > Actinomycetota > Actinomycetes > Kitasatosporales > Streptomycetaceae > Streptomyces > Streptomyces sp. NPDC056480. The sequence continues at coordinate 19,472 of NZ_JBHTSA010000027.1, forward strand.
GGCGCGGGGATCGCGGCCGGCGGTCTCACCGACCTGGGCTCCGCCGGTGCGCTGCTCGGCCTCGGGGCCGGGGCCTGCGCGCTGGTCGGCCTGCGGGCGGCGAGCTACGACTACCCGTCCCGCTTCGTGCACATGACGGCCGGTGTCGCGCTGCCGCTGACGGCCGCCGCGCCCGCCGTCTACCTGCTGGGCAGGGCTCTGGTCTGACCGCTCCCGGGCACGGGGCGGGAACCAACCGGCCCCCCGACGCGTCGATCTTCGTGTCGGGGGGCCGGAACACATCCATTTCCAGCGGGGGGACGCACAGCGCATGCGAGCACTGCGGATTCTGTTGATCGTGGCCGTCGTGCTGGGCGGGGTCCTGGTGGGGATCGACCGGCTGGCCGTGGCGTACGCCGAGGACGAGGCGGCGGGCCGGGTGAAGCTCTCCTCGGCGAAGAGCGACGCCGTCGAGGTCGACATCAAGGGCTTCCCGTTCCTGACCCAGGTGGCGGCCAAGCGGCTCGACGAGGTCGACGTCCGGCTGACCGGCGTCACCGCGACGGCGGGCGACAAGAACATCCGGGTCGGCGAGCTGAACGTGGCGCTGCGGGACGTGACCGTGACCGGTGACTGGTCGGGTGCGAAGGCGGGTTCCGCGAGCGGGACGGCCCTCGTGTCGTACGCGGACCTCACGGCCGCCTCGGACCGCGAGGCCGTCGTCGCCTACGGCGGCAACGGCAAGGTGAAGGTGACCGGCGGCGTGAAGGTGATGGGCCGCACCCTGACCCGTACGGTCCTCTCCACGGTGACCGTGGTGAACGGCGACACGATCCGCGTCCGCGCCGACGAGGTGCCCGGCGAGGGCATCCCCGGCATCGAGGACCTGGTCCGCGAGCGCACCGACTTCGACCGGTCGATCGGCGCGATCGCCGGGATGAAGGTGGAGAAGGTCGAGCCGAGGCCGGACGGCCTCGCCATCTCGGTGACCGGCAGGGACGTGGTCCTGGCGGGCTGACGGCCAGGAGAGCGGGCCGGGCCCGCCGAGCCGCCCAGGCCTGCCGAGCCGCTCAGGCCTGCCGAGCCGCCCAGGCATGCCGGGCCGCCGAGCCTGTCCGGCAGCCCCGGCCGGGCGCCCGAGCCGCCCGGCAGGCCATCCCGCGCGTACCCGTTGGTCACATGCTGAGACATTGCTGTCCGACCAGCAGAATCAGAGCCGGACGGCCCGGTACGGAGACGTCCGGAGTCCTCTCGCACCCTCACCGCGTCTCGCATCTCGGACGATCGCGTCTCAAAATACGACACACCGGTGACACGGCCGCCTGTCCGTCCCTACGATCGAGGGCATGAAGCGACAGGCGGATCTCACGAAGCGGCGGGCAGTAGACCTGTGCCGCGTCGCCGCCATGCTCTGTCGCTCCGTCTGAGCGGGACTCACCACTCCCGTATTCCTCAGGCCCTCCGACCGAGGTCGGGGCCGCCCCGTGGAGACGCACGCACGTCCGTCACGCACGTCCGCTTGCCCGACACGTCCCTGACACGTCACCCGACGAGCCGCCCGCGACGAGGCGTACCGCACCACATCGCACACCCGCACCACACCGCCGCACACTGCCCCGGAGGAGAACAGCATGGCTCGCAGCGACGTCCTGGTCGACGCGGACTGGGTCGAGGCCAACCTCGACAACCCGCAGGTCGCCATCGTCGAGGTGGACGAGGACACCTCGGCCTACGAGAAGAACCACATCCGCAACGCCATCCGTATCGACTGGACCCAGGACCTGCAGGACCCGGTCCGCCGCGACTTCATCGACCAGGAGGGCTTCGAGAAGCTCCTCTCGGCGAAGGGCATCGCGAACGACACCACGGTCGTCCTCTACGGCGGCAACAACAACTGGTTCGCCTCCTACGCCTACTGGTACTTCAAGCTCTACGGCCACCAGGACGTGAAGCTCCTCGACGGCGGCCGCAAGAAGTGGGAGCTCGACTCCCGCGACCTGGTCGACGGCTCCGCCGTCCCGGCCCGTCCGGCCACGGAGTACAAGGCCAAGGCCCAGGACTCCTCGATCCGCGCCTTCCGCGACGACGTCGTGGCCGCGATCGGCGCCCAGAACCTGGTCGACGTCCGCTCGCCCGACGAGTTCTCCGGCAAGCTGCTCGCCCCGGCGCACCTCCCGCAGGAGCAGTCGCAGCGCCCCGGCCACGTGCCGAGCGCCCGCAACATCCCGTGGTCGAAGAACGCCAACGACGACGGCACGTTCAAGTCGGACGACGAGCTCAAGGCCCTCTACGAGGACGAGCAGGTCGATCTGGCGAAGGACACCATCGCCTACTGCCGCATCGGTGAGCGCTCCGCGCTCACGTGGTTCGTCCTGCACGAGCTGCTCGAGGTCACGAACGTCAAGAACTACGACGGCTCCTGGACCGAGTACGGCTCCCTCGTCGGCGTGCCGATCGAGCTCGGCGCCAACAAGTAACCCCGGACCCTCCCTCCTCCGGACCCCTCGACCGTAAGGACAGAACGACATGTGTGGAGCGCAGCCCGGCGGCCCCGACGCCTCGACGATCAAGCCCGGTGAGACCACCATCCAGGGCTTCGTGACCAAGGACGGCCAGCCCGTCACGGGTTACGTCCGTCTCCTGGACTCGACCGGCGAGTTCACGGCCGAGGTCCCGACCTCCGCCACCGGCCAGTTCCGTTTCTACGCGGCCGAGGGCACGTGGACCGTCCGCGCCCTGGTCCCCGGCGGCACCGCCGACCGTCAGGTCGTGGCGCAGCACGGTGGCCTCGCGGAGGTCGCCATCGCGGTCTGATCCGCGACACCGAACCGGCCGAAGGGCCGTGCCTCCTGGGGGGTTGGACGCCGTTTCCAGGACTTGAGGCACGGCCCTTCGGTCGTACCCTGAAGGTGTGTACGCACGACGTCGCCACGTCTATTTCTGGATGATGGGCGCCTGCCTGCTGCTCTTCGTGGGCGCCTGGGCCGTCGTGCGCCTCTTCTCGATGCCGGTGGCCATCGGGATGTGCGTGGTCGCCATGGTCATCCCCCCGGTCGCCGCGATGGTCGCGAACCGCCGGGGCCCCGAGGACCGCTGGTGGGACGACCCCTCGGGCGACCCGAAGTCGGACGAGTGGTGGGACGAGCTGGACGGCAAGAAGCGCCGGGAGCCCTGACCGGGCCGACCCCCTAGTAGACGAGCGCCTGCGTCTCGTCCGCCATCGCCTCCTGGACGAAGAGCTGGGCGCCGGCGATGCGGAAGCCCTCCAGGAGGTCCTTCTCCTCGATGTCACGGCGGGCCGCGCACTGCGTGCAGACCGTGATGCGGCCGCCGGCCGCCACGATCCCGTCGATCAGGTCCGGGAGCGGCGCGGCGTGCGGGAGTTCGAACTCGGCGGCGCGGCCGGGGAGGGCGAACCACGAGGATTCGCCGGTCAGCCAGAGTGAGACCTCGACGCCGCTGGCGGCGGCCACGGCGGCGACGGTGAAGGCCTGGGAGCAGCGTTCGGGGGCCTCGGCCCCCGCGGTCACCTTGATCACGAGCTTCTTCGGCATATGCCGAACTGTAATGCGCGGCGCCGCAACCCCCGGTGTCCCCCGTGTGTCTGGTGGGTGCGCGGATGACGGAATCCGTGCTTCAGGTCTCGTGGGGGGACTCTTGAGCAACGAAGAAAGCACCCGAAATCCCGAAACGGCACCTCCGCCGACCCCGGAACCGGGAACGGAAACCGCGCCTCCGGCCGTGTCGCGGGACACGGCGGAGGATGTGGCTCCGGTCACAGGGGCGGTCGTGCCGGAAGCCGGGCCGGCCGCGGGCCCCGTCGCGGAGCGGGTCGCGCCGTCGGCAGCGGACCCGGTCGTGCCGGCCGCCGCCGTACGGCCCCGCCGCCGCGGGCTCCGTACCGTCGGACTGATCGCCGTCGCCGCCGCCATCGGCCTCGTCGGCGGCACGGCCGTCGGCTACGGCATCCAGGCGGAACGCGAACCGACCGCACTGCCGCCCCTGAACCAGCCGGGCCTCGCGTACCCCGCGAAGGCGCTTCCCGAGGGGCAGAAGACGAAGCTCCCGGCCTCGGAGGACCTCCGGGCGAAGGCGGAGGGCGACCTGCGGAAGCTGCTGCTGCCGAAGCCGGCCGGGGCGAGGAAGTCCGAGTTCGCCGATGTCGACGGCTGGCTGCGGGTGTCCACGTTCGCCTCGCAGTTCAACAGGCCGGGCAACGCTCTCGACGACCTGCTGGAGACGGGCATCCGGCGGGTCGCGGCCACGTCCTGGGCGGCGGGCGAGTACAAGGAGACCGAGATCCGGCTGGTCCAGTACCGCGCCGGCGACGTCCTCGGCGCGCAGGAGTTCGTCGAGGAGCAGCAGGCCTACATGCCGGAGGAGGACTTCGCCGAGAGCGAGGGCACGGAGCTCAAGGGCTCCGCCAACGGCCGCTTCTACGTCTTCCCGGTGCGGAAGAAGGCCGGCTACCTCGACATGTACGAGGCCAGGGCCTACTTCTACCGCGGTGACATCGCCGTGGAGATCTTCGTCATCGACACCAGGAAGATCTCCGCGAAGGACATCCGTTCGCTGGCCGAGCGACAGCTGGGGCGCCTGTGAGTGAGGACCGGAACGACGTGACCGAACCCGTGACCGAACTCGTGACCGAACCCGCGGTCGGACCCGTGACCGAACCCGCGGCCGATGTGGTGACCGGAGCCGAGCCGGTGGTGAACCGGGGTGCCCGCAGGGTCCTGCTCCGTGTCGTCCTGCCCTCCGTGCTGGTCCTCGGCCTGATCGGCGGCGGCGTCACCTACACCGCGCTCACCGCCTCCTCCGCCGACCGCACCGCGCCGACGACGGTATGGGGCTCGACCGAGGAGACCGTGCAGGACAAGGACCCGGCCGCCCCGCTGGCGCGCGGCAAGGCCGGAACGCCGCTGAGCAAGCTCCTCCTGCCCCTCCCGGAGGGGTACGAGTTCGGCCCCGACGAGGAGCTGTACGGCAACGACGGCGAGCTCGGCGCCGCGGAGGCCACCGCCCTGATGAAGCAGTCGGGCGAGGGCCTCTCCGGGAAGAAGCGCCGCACCTTCGAGAAGAACGTGGACAAGCTCGGCATCCAGGGCATCGGTGTCCGCTCCTTCGCGGACCTGAACAACGACGTCGTGGTCTCCGTGGAGCTGGCGCGGATGAAGGACAAGAAGCGGATCAAGGACAGTTACCGGCTGCGCAAGGAGGTCATGGAGTTCCTGGAGTTCCCGAAGGGACCCAAGGTGAAGGACCACCGGAACGCCGTCTGCTACCTGGCGCCCGTCGACGAGTCGCTGGACAAGAAGGAGCGCGCCGCGGCGCTGGAGGAGATGTTCTGCCTCGCGTACGACTCCGAGGTCTTCGTCACCGTCAAGGCAGCCGGTGCCAAGCCGTTCGACAGGGCGCGGGTGGCGAAGCTGCTGACGCAGCAGCTCGACCACATCGCATCCCCGGGGGAGTACGTATGACCGAGCAGACCCTGACCCAGCCCGGGGCCGAGCCCCAGCCCGGGGCCGAGCCCCAGCCCGGGCCCCAGCCCCAGGCCGCCGCCCCGGCGCAGGTCCAGGCCCCTGACCTCGTGCCGGAGAAGCCGAAGAAGTCCCGCCGGCCGCTGCTCCTGGGCATCGCCCGCTGGACCGCCGCCGTGCTCGTCCTCGGCGGTGTCGGCACCGGTACGGCCATGGGGATCACCGCCATGGAGCGCACCGAGGTGCCGGGACTCGCGACCGAGTCCGACGGCCGCTGGGAGTACCCGAGGCTCGCCCTTCCGGCGCTGCCCGCGGACGCCCTGCGTCCGTACACCGAGGGCAACGACGGCGAGGTCCACCACGCCGACCTCCGGCAGTTGCTGCTGCCCGCACCGAAGGGCGCCACGGTCGACCCGAAGCTCAAGGGCGGCTGGGTCGGACTCGACACGTACCTCGCGCACTTCCACGCCGACGACCGGGGCGCGGTGAAGGAGGCCCTGGCCGAGTCCGCGCTGCGGCACGTCGCGGCCCGCGGCTGGACGATGCCGGACGGCACGTCCACCCGTGTGTACCTGATGAGGTTCACGTCGGTCGCGTTCGCGGAGGCGTTCAAGGACGACGTCCTGGACACGGGCACGCGCGGCAGCCGGCTCCCGGCCGGCGTCGACGGCGAGACGCTGGACTCCTCCCTGAAGGACGCCCGTCTCCCGTTCCTGTCGCTGTACTCCTTCGACGAACGGAAGCCCTACGGGCCCGAGCAGACGCGGTGGGCCTACATCCAGGCCGGTGACACGCTCGGCCTGGTCGTCCAGTCCCGCAAGGGCGCGGCGCTCACCGTCCCGTTCCAGCAGACGGTCGTGCTGCAGGCCCAGCTGCTGAGCTGATCATCGGCGAGACCCACCTCACCGAGTGGGCCGGGTCCCCGCCCACTAAGCTGGGGTCCGGCCCGTTCCGCCTTCACCGCTCAGTCGAGGAGCACCCTGTGATCATCTTCTTCGAAATCCTCCTGGTCCTGGTCGCCGTCGGCGTGATCGCCTTCGCCGGTCTGGCCGTGAAGAAGCTGTACCAGGGCCAGCGCTAATCCTTCTCGCCAACCACTTCTAGAGAACGCCAGAGCTGCTCATGATCGAGATCCCGTCCGACCTCAACCCGGACCTCGTCCCCCTCGCGTTCCTGCTCGGCACGTGGGAGGGCGCGGGCGTCTCCGACTTCCCCGGCGCCGAGAAGTGCAACTTCGGGCAGTCCGTGACCTTCAGCCACGACGGCCGGGACTTCCTCGAGTACACGTCCCACTCCTGGGTCCTGGACAACGAGGGCAACAAGGTCCGTCCGCTGGAGAGCGAGAGCGGCTACTGGCGCATCGACAAGGACCGCAAGGTCGAGGTCGTCATGGTCCGCGACCAGGGCATCGTCGAGATCTGGTACGGCGAGCTCGCCGACCAGAAGCCGCAGATCGACCTGGCCACGGACGCCGTCGCCCGTACCGCGGCCTCGGGCCCGTACGCCGGTGGCAAGCGTCTCTACGGCTACGTCAAGAGCGACCTCATGTGGGTGGGCGAGAAGGCGACCCCCGAGGTCCCGCTGCGGCCGTACATGTCGGCGCACCTGAAGAAGGTCGTGACGCCGGAAGAGGTCGCGGACATGGCCCGCAACCTCGGCGACCTGCCGGACGACGGCATCGCCTTCTTCCGCTAGAAGCCCGCGGGATCCCTCCGGATCCCGCCGGAACCTGGGGCGGAGCGCCGCGCCCTCCTACACTGGGGGGCGTGGTGAGCACCGACTGGAAAAGCGACCTGCGGCAGCGCGGCTATCGGCTGACGCCGCAGCGTCAGCTCGTCCTGGAGGCGGTCGACGCACTCGAACACGCGACGCCCGACGACATCCTCGTCGAGGTCCGCAGGACCGCGTCCGGGGTGAACATCTCCACCGTCTACCGGACCCTGGAGCTCCTGGAGGAGCTCGGTCTGGTGAGCCACGCCCATCTGGGCCACGGGGCTCCGACGTACCACCTCGCCGACCGGCACCACCATCTGCACCTGGTGTGCCGGGACTGCTCCGAGGTGATCGAGGCGGACGTCGAGGTCGCCGCCGAGTTCACCGGGAAGCTCCGCGAGACCTTCGGCTTCGAGACCGACATGAAGCACTTCGCCATCTTCGGGCGGTGCGCGGACTGCACGCGGAAGGCGCTGGACAGCGAGTCGTAGGCTTGCCCCATGCAGCGACATTCAACGACCAGCCCTCTGCTGTCCCTGCCCGGCGCCGTCGCCGCGGAAGGCCGCGACGAAGGTGTCGCCGCGCACTACGGCGACCTGTTCCGTGAGCAGCGCACCCTCGCCGACGGACGCGGTTTCGTCGACCTCTCGCACCGCGGTGTCGTCGCCGTCACCGGTGACGACCGGCTGAGCTGGCTGCACCTGCTCGTCACCCAGCACATGACCGACCTCGCGCCCGGACGTGCCACCGAGGCGCTGATCCTCTCCGCGAACGGGCACATCGAACACGCCCTGTACCTCGTCGACGACGGCGAGACGGTCTGGGCCCACGTCGAGCCGGGGACGCGCGAGGAGCTCGTCGCGTACCTGGAGTCGATGAAGTTCTTCTACCGGGTCGAGGTCGCCGACCGCACGGACGACATCGCCGTCGTCCACCTGCCGGCCGGCTCCATCGCCGAGGTGCCCGAGGGAGTCGTCGTACGGGAGACCCCGCACGGCCGCGACCTCTTCCTGCCCCGAGCCGACCTGGAGTCCTTCGGGGCCTCGCACGGCCCGGCCGCCGGCATCCTCGCGTACGAGGCGCTCCGCGTCGAGGCGCACCGGCCCCGGCTCGGTTTCGAGACCGACCACCGGACCATCCCGCACGAGGTCGGCCTCATCGGCAGCGCCGTCCACCTCCAGAAGGGCTGCTACCGGGGCCAGGAGACCGTCGCCCGGGTGCAGAACCTGGGGAAGCCGCCGCGTCGCCTGGTCTTCCTGCACCTGGACGGCAGCGAGGTGCTGCTGCCCGGGCACGGCACCCCGCTCCGGCTCGCCGCCGACGGCGAGGAGGGCCGCCAGCTCGGCTTCGTGACCAGCTCCGTCCGCCACCACGAGCTGGGGCCGATCGCCCTGGCCCTGGTGAAGCGGAACGTGCCGGTGGACGCCCCGCTGATCGCCGGGACGACGGCGGCCGCGCAGGAGACCGTCGTCGAGCCGTAGCGCCGCCGGGGGCGTCGCTCAGCCCTCCGTCAGACCTCCAGGAGCACCGTGAACGGGCCGTGATTCGTGAGCGAGACGCGCATGTCCGCTCCGAACCGGCCCGTCTCCACGTGCGCGCCCAGTTCGCGCAGCCGGGCCACGACCTCGTCCACGAGGGGCTCGGCCACCGGGCCGGGCGCGGCCGCGTTCCAGGTGGGTCGGCGGCCCTTGCGCGCGTCCCCGTAGAGCGTGAACTGGGAGATGACGAGCAGCGGCGCGTTCACGTCCGAGCACGACTTCTCGTCCTCCAGTACCCGGACGGACCAGAGCTTTCTGGCCAATTGGGCGGCCTTCTCCGGGGTGTCGTCGTGGGTCACCCCGACCAGCACGCACAAGCCCTCGCCGCTGATCTCACCGACGGTCTCCCCTGCGACGACGACACTCGCGCCGTCCACCCTCTGCACCACTGCACGCATACGCCCCAACCTACCGAGTGGCACCCAGTCCGACGGATGAGGGGCCGAACGGGTGCAGAGCGCCTGCACGTGCCCATGCATGAGTGGCACGATGCGTGTCAGGCGGTGCGGCTCCGCACCGGTCGAGGGGACGATTCTCATGAGTGCACCTGGCACAGGGCCGACGCCGTCCGGCCCCGTACCGCTGATCCGCGCCGGAACCAGGGGCGGTGGACCGGGCGGAGGCCCGGCCTCGCGCCCACCCGTCCAGAGGACCGCCGAACCCGCCCTGCCGGACCGGACCCAGCCCGAGCTCGGTGCGCTGCGGCTGCCCGAGCTGCGTGCGCTGCGCCGGGAGGCGCAGAGCGACGAGGCCGACCTGAGCTACGTGCGCCGGATGCTCCAGGGCCGGATCGACATCCTGCGGGCCGAGCTGGCGCGGCGGACCGACCCGGAGGCGCCGGTCCTCGACCGGCTCTCCGAGATCCTCGCCGACGTGCCCTCGCGGCACCGCTCGTCGGCCCGGCACGTGACGCTGTCGACGCCGCGCAGCGAGGAGTACCGGCGGCTCGCGTCCGAGATGCTGTCGGAGGTCGAGCTGTCGGACCTCACGGCCCGGACGGACGACGAGCTGCACGCGGGGATGGGGCGGCTCGCCGGGTACGAGCAGCAGATCTCCCGGCGCCGGCAGCACCTCCAGCGGACCGCCGACGACTGCAGCGCCGAGATCGCCCGCCGCTACCGGGAGGGCGAGGCACAGGTCGACGACCTGCTGGCGTGAGCCGAGGGGACGGAGCGGCCGCGAAGGCCAGGCCGCCGGGCTGCTGAGGGCGTCGGGTCGCTGAGGCCGCCGGGTCGTTGGTCCGCCGGGTCGCTGAGGGCGTCGGGCGGTTGTTCCGCCGGGCCGTTGAGGGCGCCCGGGAAACTCGGGTGCGGGTGCGACGGGGCCGTGCGTAGGGTCGAAGGATGACTGTCGACGTACGCGCGGTGACGGAGTCCGAGTTCCCCGACTGGCAGCGCGCCCTGCGCACCGGGTTCCTCAACACGCCCGTCGTGTCCGAGGAGGTGGTCGCCGACCGGCTGCCGCACCTCGACCTCGCCCGGACGCTCGGGGCCTACGACCGCGGCCGGACCGTCGCGACCTTCCGGTCCTTCCGGCAGGAGGTCAGCACGGTCGGCGGCGGCAGCCTCACCGCCGACGCGATCACCCAGGTCACCGTCGCCCCGACGCACCGCAGGCGCGGACTGCTCAGCCGGATGATGGGCGCCGACCTGGCCGCCGCGAAGGAGCGCGGCGACGCGATCGCCACCCTGATCGCCGCCGAGTACCCGATCTACGGGCGATACGGTTTCGGCCCGGCGAGCTCGACCGCCGCGTGGAGCGTGGACGTCGGCCGGACCGGTCTCGACCCGCGCCGTTCGGGCCGCCCCGAGGACGGTGGCCGGATCGATCTGACCGACGCCGACGAGATCCGCAAGGTCGGCCCCGAGGTGTACGGCCGGCTGGGTCTGGTCCGCGCCGGGGTCACCGACCGCACCCCGCGCGGCTGGGACGTCGGCACCGGTCGTGCCGTGTCGGATGGGCCGTGGCAGGAGCCCTACTACGCGGTGTACCGGGCGGAGTCCGGCGAGGTCGAGGGGTACGTGGCCTATACGGCCGACGACAAGTGGGACGACGCCAAGCAGCCGATGAACACGGCGACCGTGCGGGACCTGATCGCCGTCACCCCGGCCGCCGAGCGCGCGCTCTGGCACTACCTCTGCTCCGTCGACTGGATCACCACGGTCCGCTCCGGCTACCGGGCGCCCGACGACCCGCTGCCGCTGCTGCTGCCGGACCCGCGCGCGGCGAAGCTGCTGACGTACGCGGACATGCTGTGGGTCCGGGTGCTCGACGTCGTCCGGGTCCTGGAGGGCCGGACGTACCCGGTGACGGACGGTCTGGTGCTCGACCTGCGGGACGGGGGCGGGTTCGCCGGCGGGCGCTACCGGCTCGACGCCTCCCCGGACGGCGTCTCCTGTGTCCGTACGGACGGGTCCGCCGATCTCGCCTTCGACATCGCCGAGTTGGGCGTGCTCGCCTTCGGTGACGAGTCGGCGGTACGGCTCACCCGGCTCGGGCGCGTCGAGGAGCTGACGGCCGGCGCGGCCGCCCGCGCCGACCTGCTGTTCCGTACGCCGCTGCGGCCCTTCTCGCCCGACATCTTCTGACGCCCGGCCTCTTCCGGGGCCTCCCCGTCTCGTCACCGGGTCCGGAACCGGAAAAGGAACCCGGACGCGGCGACCGCGAGGGTCAGCAGGCCCGCGCACCAACCCAGCGCGATCCAGGGCGAGTCGCCGACCGGCCGGTCGAGCAGCAGGCCCCGCATCGACTCGATCAGCGGGGTCACCGGCTGGTGTTCGGCGAAGCCGTGCAGCCAGCTCGGCATCGTGTCGATCGGCACGAACGCGCTGCTCGGGTAGGGCAGGAACATCATGAAGAACGTCACCGCGCCGGCCGCCTCCGCCGTTCTGGTGACGAGCCCGATCGCCGCCGACAGCCACGACACGGCGGTGATGTAGGCGAGCAGCAGCCCGATCGCCGCGAGCCAGCCGCCCGGTGAGGCGGTCGGGCGGAAGCCGATGACGAAGGCGGCGCCGAGGACGAGCGTCGTGGAGAGGGCGTTCCGGGTGACGGCGGCGGCGACGTGCCCCGCGAGGAACGGGGTCCCGCCGATGTCGAGGGTGCGGAACCGGTCGACGATCCCGAGCCGCATGTCCTCGCTGACGGAGAGGGCGGTGCTCGCCGCGCCGAACCCGGCGCAGAGGACGAGCACGCCGGGGACGACGTAGGTGACGTACCGGGTGCCGGTGTCGATGGCTCCGCCGAAGAAGTAGACGAAGACCAGCATCAGCATGATCGGCAGCATCATCGAGGTGATGACGGCGTCGAGGTTGCGGCGGCTGAGGCGGATGCCGCGCCCGGCGAGGGTGCTCGCGGCGGTGAGCGTGTCAGACATGGGCGGGCTCCTTCTCGGCGGTGAGAGTCAGGAAGACGTCGTCGAGCGTGGCCGTGTGCAGGCCGAAGCGGGCGATGTCCCGGCGCCCGGGGTCGAGCGCGTCGAGCAGCTCCCGCACGTGGGCGGCGCTGCCGTCGGTGGGGACGGCGAGCGTGCGGTTCCCGGGGTCGTGGGTCGCCGTGGGGCCCGTCCGGTCGGTGAGCCGTGCGTAGCTCTCCTCGTCGGCCGCCGTGATGTCGAGGCGGTGGGCGGCGTACCGGGCCTTGAGTTCGGCGGGGGTGCCCTCGGCGAGGGTGCGGCCCCGGCCGAGGACCGCGATCCGGTCGGCGAGCCGGTCCGCCTCCTCCAGGTACTGGGTGGTGAGGAAGACCGTCGTACCGGCGTCGGAGAGTTCGCGGACGGCCTGCCACAGTTCCCGGCGGCTGCGCGGGTCGAGTCCGGTGGTGGGTTCGTCGAGGAACATCACCCGGGTCGCGCCGGGGTCGCGGACGAGACCGGCGGCGAGGTCCAGGCGGCGGCGCATGCCGCCCGAGTAGGTCTTCGTGAGGCGGCCGCCGGCCTCGGTGAGCCCGAAGCGGTCGAGGAGTTCGGCGGAGCGGCGGGCGGCGGCGGGGCGGGAGAGGCCGGAGAGCCGGGCCGCCGTCCAGAGGTTCTCGGCGCCGGTCTGGGTCTCGTCGACGGCGGCGAACTGCCCGGTGAGGCTGATCGCCCGGCGGACCCGGGAGCGTGCGGTGACGACGTCGTGCCCGGCCACGCGCGCGTGGCCGGCGTCGGGCGTGGTGAGGGTGGCGAGGATGCGGACGGTCGTGGTCTTGCCGGCGCCGTTGGGGCCGAGGAGGGCGAAGACGGTGCCGTGCGGGACGTGGAGGTCGAGGGCGTCGAGGACGCGGAGGTCTCCGTAGGTCTTGGTCAGGCCGGTGGCTTCGATGGCCGGAGGCATGGGTGCTCCCTGGGCGTGTGGGCGGCTGGGGGTGCCTTGTTCCGTACTGCGTATGCAGTACGCGTTACTGTGTAAGGGTTACGCATTACTAGGATGGACGTCAAGCGTGCGAGGTGGAGGCGGGTCATGGCGGACGACGGCGGCAGTGGCGGCGAGGGTGACGGCGGGACGTTTCTGCCGCCGAGCATCGAGGCGGCCTGGGGGCTGCGGGAGCGCCCCTCGAAGGGCCCCAAGCCCGGCCTGACCCTGGACCGGATCGTCGGCGCGGCCGTCGCCCTCGCCTCGTCCGAGGGTCTCGGCGCCGTCTCCATGGGCCGGGTCGCCAAGGAGCTGGGCGCCTCGACGATGTCCCTCTACCGGTACGTCTCCGCCAAGAGCGAGCTGTACGTCCTCATGCAGGAGGCCGCCACCGGAGCCCCGCCCGAGCTCTTCCCGCCCGGCACCCACTGGCGCGAGGCCGTGGAGGCCTGGGCGTGGGCGCTGCGCGAGGTCTACCACCACAACCTCTGGATGCTGCGGGTCCCCGTCTCGGGCCCGCCCGCGACCCCGAACGCGGTCGCCTGGTGGGAGAAGGGCCTCGTCGCCATGGAGGGCACCGGTCTCGACGCCGGCTCCAAGATCTCGGTGATCCTGCTGGTCAGCGGCTTCGTACGGAGCGAGGCCCTGGTCACGGCCGACCTCGCCTCGGTCATCGCCTCGGCCGGGGCGGGCCCGGAGGAGGTGCTCGCCCGGTACAGCCGCACCCTGCGGCGGCTCGCCGACCCGGAGAGGTATCCGGAGGTGGCGCGGTTGCTGGACTCGGGCGTGATGGACGTCGCCGACGAACCCGATGTCGAGTTCCGCTTCGGTCTGGCCCGGATCCTGGACGGGGTCGCCGTGCTGCTGGAAGGGCGTGCCGCGTGAGTGCCGAAGCCGCGGCGACCCCCGGGCTGCGGGAGCGGAAGAAGGAGCGGACCCGGCAGGCCCTGTCGGACGCGGCCGTCGCGCTCTTCCTGGAGCGGGGCTTCGACGCCGTCTCCGTCGCGGAGGTGGCGGCCGCCGCCGAGGTCTCCAAGCCGACCCTCTTCCGGTACTTCCCGGCCAAGGAGGACCTGGTCCTGCACCGGTTCGCCGATCACGAGGACGAGTCGGCCCGGGTGGTGACCGCGGGCCGCCGTGCCGGTACGGCCCCGCTCGACGCGCTGTCCGCGCATCTGCTCGACGGTCTCGCACGGCGCGACCCGGTCACCGGGCTCTGTGATCACCCTTCGGTCCTTGCGTACCTCCGGCTGCTCTACGGCACGCCGGCCCTGGTCGGCCGTCTCCACGCGTACCGGGTGCGGTCGGAGACGGCCCTCGCGGACGCGCTGGCGGCCGGTGCCTCCGAGGGTGACCCGCTCCTCGCGCGGCTCGCCGCCGGGCAGATCGTGACCGTGCTCCGGGTCCTCGCGGAGGAGAACACGGCCAGGATCGCGGCCGGGGAGACGGCAGGCGCGGTGGAGGCGGACGCGGTGGCGGCGGCGGGGCTGGCGTTCCGGGCGTTGCGGGAGGGGCTCCCGTACTAGGGGCGCAGCTCGCGGAGACAAGTAAAAAATGTAACTCAGTAACGTTTTCCATTAGGCTTGTCGGAATGACGTCACTGGACCTCGAGCTCGCCCGCGAACGCTCCCACCACGACGCCTGCCGCGCCGCCCTGGCCCGCATGACCGAGGACGTCGCCGAACAGGTCGTCACCGGCGAGGACACCGCCGCGTCCGGCGCGGACGCCGAGGCGCTCGGCCGCCATCTGCGCAGTCGCGCCAAGGAGATGCGGGAACAGCCGCCGGGGCCGCTGTTCTTCGGGCGCCTCGACCTCGACGACGGTCAGGTCCACCACATCGGGCGCCGCCGGATCGGCGAGGACCCGGCCGCCCCGCCGCTCGTCGTCGACTGGCGCGCGCCCGTCTCCCGCGCCTACTACCAGGCGGGCGCCCGCGACCCGCAGGGCGTGCTCCGGCGCCGCCGCTTCGGCTGGGCCCCGTACAGCAAGGGCGCCTCTGAGGATCTGACCGCGCTCGAGGACGAACGGCTCACGGCGGGCGGGGAGGTGACCGTCAGCGCGCTGCTCGCCGGGGAGATCGAGCGCCCCAGGGTGGGCCCGATGCGGGACATCGCGGCCACCATCCAGCCCGAGCAGGACGACCTCGTACGCTCCGACCCGGCCGCCTCCCTGTGTGTGCAGGGCGCGCCCGGCACCGGCAAGACCGCCGTGGGCCTGCACCGGGCCGCGTATCTCCTCTACACCCATCCGCAGCGGATCCGGCGTTCCGGTCTGCTCGTCCTCGGCCCGCACCGCGCGTTCCTCTCGTACATCTCCGAGGTGCTGCCCTCGCTCGGCGAGACCGGTGTGCGCCAGGCCACCCTCGACGACGAGATCGCCCGCCACCCGGTCCGCGCCGAGGACGGCGAGGCGGCGGCCCGGGTCAAGCACGACGCCCGGATGGCGGAGGTGCTGCACCGCGCGCTGTACGGCAGGGTCGACCCGGCACCCGCGGAGGACCTCGCGGTGCCGGACGGCTCGTACCACTGGCGGCTGCCGGCCGCGCAGCTCGCCGCGATCGTCGCGGACGTACGGGAGGAGGCGCCGCCCTACGCGACGGGCCGCGAGCGGGTCCGCGCCCGCGTCGTGCGGGCCCTCCAGCTCCGGGCCGAGCGCCGGTGGGGTCCCATGGGCGCGGCCTGGGCGCGGCGGATCGAGCGGGCGCGGCCGGTGACGGCGTTCCTCGACGCGTGCTGGCCGAAGGCGACCCCGGAGGAGGTGCTCGCGGGCCTGCTCGCAGACCCCTCCGACCCCGCCCTGACGGCGGCCGAGCGGGCGGCGATCCGCTGGGACCGGCCGCCGCGCTCGTACCGCTCGGCGCGCTGGACCGCCGCCGACCTCGTGCTCCTCGACGAGCTCGCGGGGCTGATCGAGCGGCCCGAGAGCTACGGCCATGTCGTCGTCGACGAGGCCCAGGACCTCTCGCCCATGGAGTGCCGGGCGATCGCACGCCGTACCGGGTTCGGCTCGCTCACCGTGCTCGGGGACCTCGCCCAGGGCACCACCCCGTGGGCGGCCCGCGACTGGCGCGAGCAGCTGGCCCACCTGGGCAAGAGCGGGGCGCCCGTCGTGCCGCTGACCCTCGGCTACCGGGTCCCGGCGGCGATCGTGGACCTGGCCAACCGGCTCCTGCCGCACCTGGGCGCGGACGTACCGGCGGGCCGTTCCGTCCGGAGGGACGGCGAGGTGACGGTCACCCGGACGACGGACCGGCTCGATCTGCCCGGCGCGACGGCCGAGGCCGTCCGCGAGGCGCTGGCGGCGGAGGGGTCGGTCGGGGTGATCACGGCCGACGGACTGGTGGGCCCGGTGGCGGAGGCCGTACGGGAGTGCCGGGCGGACGACCGGGTGACCGTGCTGCCCGCGACGGTCGTGAAGGGCCTGGAGTTCGACCATGTCGTCGTGGTCGAACCGGCCGCGATCGTGGCGGCCGAGGCGCGCGGCCCGAACCGGCTGTACGTGGCGCTCACGCGGGCGGTGTCACGGCTGACCCTGGTGCACGAGGCGGAGCTTCCGGAGTGCCTGGCGGCGTCGACCGCCCGTAGAGCAGGGTGAGTTCGGCTCCGACGCGGGCGAGGGCCGTACGCGCCTCCGGCGGGTCGAGGAGTTCCACGCGGCCGCCGAGGCCGGCCAGCCGGGCGGCGACCACCTCGGGGGAGGGCCCGTCGGCCTCGAACGGCGCCCAGCCGTCCGCGCCGCGTTCCCCGTACCGTATCCGCCCGCCGAGCAGGCTCTCCAGGACCGGCTCCGTGCCGGGGGCGGCCCGGCCCCGTACCGTCGCGGCGACCATCCGGTCCTCCATGCGGGCGGCGAGGGTGCGCCAGGCGGTGGGCAGATCGAAGCCTTCGGGGCGTACGGCGGGGGCGCCGGTCTCGGTGACGGAGGTGACGCGGCCGATCCGGAAGGTCCGCAGGCCGTGCTCGGTGTCGGCGACGAGGTAGCGGACCCCGGACTTCGCGGCGATGCCGAGCGGCTGGACGGTGCGCTCGCGGGGTTCCCGGCCGGGGCGGGCATAGCCGATCCTGACCTCTCTCGCGTCGACCACCGCCCGCTGGAGCGGGGCGAGCCGGACCTCCTCCGTCTCCGCGCCCGTCCAGTCGGTGCCGTCGGAGACACCCGCGCGGGCCGCCGCCTCGGCGCCTTCCCGGAGGGTCGCGGGGAGGGCCCGTACGAGCTTCCGCAGGGCGGTCCGGGTCCGGGGGTCGGCGTCGGCGTCGGGTCCGGTCAGGAGGAAGAGCGCGCGGATCTCGGGTGCGGTGAGGCCGCTCAGGTCGGTACGGGCTCCGCCGACGAGGGACCAGCCGCCGCCCTGGCCCGCCTGCGAGTACACCGGGATCCCGGAGCTCGCGAGAGCTTCGAGATCCCGGCGTGCGGTGCGCTCGGACACGTCCAGTTCCGCGGCCAGTTCGGCGGCGGTGACGCGCTGCCGGGTCTGGAGGAAGAGCAGGGCGGCGACGAGTCGGTCGGCTCTCATGCCGCCATTGTCGCGGGGGACTCGCTCTCGTTCTTCGCCGTGGTCCTCGTCGCCTGCCCGGTCTTCCTCGTCCGCTCCCGCCTGCCCGGGGTGCCCGGCGTTTCCGGCGTCCCGGGGCGGCGCAGGACGGTGAAGGCGATGGCCAGGGCGGCGAGCAGGAGACCGGCGCCGACGGCGAAGGCCAGGTGGTAGCCGCCGGTCAGGGCCTCGGCGGCGGGGCGGCCGGCCGCGGTGAGCGACTCGGTGCGGGTGGCGGCCAGGGTGGAGAGGACCGCGATGCCGAGGGCCATGCCGATCTGCTGGGTGGTGTTGAAGAGGCCGGAGGCCAGGCCCGCGTCCTTCTCCTCGGCGCCCGACATGGCGAGCGACGTGAGGGCGGGGAGCGCCAGGCCGAAGCCTGCGGCGAGCAGCATCACGGGGAGGAGATCGGTGACGTAGGAGGCGTGGACGGGGACGCGGGCCAGCAGGCCGAGGACCCCGACGAGCAGGACGAGGCCGGTGAGCAGGACGTTCCGCTCGCCGAAGCGGGCGATGAGACGGGCCGAGACGCCGAGGGAGACGGCGCCGATCACAGCCGCCGCGGGCAGCATCGCGAGACCCGTCTCGGCGGCCCCGTACCCGAGGACCTTCTGCAGGTAGAGCGCGACGAGGATCTGGAAGGAGAAGAGCGCGGCGACCATGAGCATCTGGACGGCGTTGGCGCCGGAGACGCTGCGCGAGCGGAGGATCCGCAGCGGCATGAGCGGGTTCGCGGTCTTCGCCTGGCGGACGAGGAAGCCGGTCAGGAGGGCGAGTGCGAGGGCCCCGAGGCCGAGGGTGTGCGCCGAACCTGCCCCGTACTCCTCGATCTTGACGACGGCGTAGATCCCGGTCATGAGGCCGCTCGTGACGAGCACCGCGCCGAGGACGTCGGCGCCGGCCCCGAGTCCGAGGCCCCGGTCGGAGGGGAGGGCGCGGAGGGCCACGAGGAGGGTGGCGAGGCCGATGGGCAGGTTGATGAAGAAGATCCAGTTCCAGGTGAGGGCGTCGGTGAGGATGCCGCCGAGGACCTGGCCGAGGGAGGCGCCGGCGGCGCCGGTGAAGCTGAACACGGCGATGGCGCGGGCCCGTTCGCGCGGCACGGTGAAGAGCGTGACGAGGATGCCGAGGCCGACGGCGGACGACATCGCGCTGCCGACGCCCTGGAGGAAGCGGGCGGCGATGAGGACGCCGGGGGAGGCGGCGACTCCGGCGAGGAGCGAGGCGGCGGTGAAGATCCCGGTGCCCGCGAGGAACATCCGCTTGCGGCCGATCAGGTCGCCGAGGCGGCCGGCGAGGAGGAGGAGCGAGCCGAAGGCGATCAGATAGGCGTTGACGACCCAGCTGAGGCCGACGGGGGTGAACCCGAGGTCGCTCTGGATGGCGGGCATCGCGACGGTGACGATGCTGCCGTCGAGGATCGTCATGAGCATGCCGGTGGCGAGGACGCCGAGGGCGAGCCGTCGCGAGGGGGTGCGTGTGGGTGTGGGTGCGGAGGGCGTGGGCACGGGGATCACTCCTGTTCGGTGGAGCCGACAGGAGTGACGTTAGCAGAAGGTTTTGTTGCAGACTATTTTTTACGGAACGAGTGGTCCGGTCCTGAGGCCCTCCGGTGGCCGGCTCAGCCGCGCTGGCGGGCCCGGCGGGCCGGTCGCGGGCTCTCGATCGGGGTCTCCAGGTGGCCGGTGACCAGCAGGTTCAGGGCTTTCAGCAGGGCGGCGCGGGCGTCGTCGGGCAGGGAGGCGAGGGCGCTCTCGTGGACCCCGTCGACGATCCTCTGGCTCTCCATGGCGACCTCGGCCCCCGCCTCGGTCACGGCGATGATCCGCGCACGCCGGTCGGTGCTCGACGGCCGCCGCTCGGCGAGCCCGGCCTTCTCCAGGGCGTCGACGGTGACGACCATGGTCGTCTTGTCCATGTCCCCGATCTCCGCGAGCTGCGCCTGGGTGCGCTCCTCCTCCAGGGCGTGGACGAGGACGCAGTGCATCCGGGGGGTGAGCCCGATCGCGTCGAGCGCGGCGGTCATCCGGGTCCGCAAGGCGTGACTGGTGTGGTCGAGGAGGTAGGAGAGGTCGGGCTCGGTGCGGGTGGGCGCCATGGCTGTCATGCCTGCAAGGGTAACGAGGATCGATCCGTCGCGGATTATCGCGAAGTGGACGAATGGGGGGCGGCCGTCCGGCCAGGATGGACCCATGACGACCCCCCTGCTCTTCCTGGACGTCGACGGCCCGCTGATCCCCTTCGGGGCGAGCGGGCGGGCGTACCCGACGTACGCACCGTCGCCGCCCCCGTCCGTGAGCCCCCTCCTCGCACGGCTCGACCCCGCGCAGGGACCGCGGCTCGCCGCGCTCCCGTACGCACTCGTCTGGGCGACGACCTGGGAGGACGACGCGAACGCCTGGGTCGCGCCGAGGCTCGGGCTTCCCGCGCTGCCCCTGGTCCGGTGGCCCGAGGACGGGCCCGAGCCTCCGTCGGGGGTGCACTGGAAGGTGCCGGGTCTCGTGGCGTGGGCCGGCGGGCGGCCCTTCGCCTGGGTCGACGACGAGATCGGCCCGGCCGACCGGGACTGGGTGGCCGCCCACCACCCCGGCCGCGCACTGCTCCACCGGGTGGACCCCCGGCAGGGCCTCACGGCGGCGGACTTCGGGACGCTCGCCGCCTGGGTGGGGTGACCTGCGTTCCAACAACCCCTCTCTCGGCGGGTGTTGGGTGATACGAGGGTCACCCCGCCGAGCTCTCGTGCCATCTGCCAGTACGGCGGGCGGGGCTCGGCGGCGCAGACTCGACGGGCGCGCAGGACTTCGGGACCACACGGCGAAGGACACGAGGGGGCGCCACATGGGCGTGCGGCAGCAGTACGACGGGATCGGCGAGGCGTTCGAGGGCTTCAATCCCTGCCGCTGACGCGGTACGGGGAGGTGCCCAGCTTCCTGGGCATGGTCGGGGACGTCGGCGGCAGGTCGGTTCTCGACCTGGCGTGCGGAACCGGCTTCTACAGCCGGGAGCTCAGGCGGCGCGGCGCCACGGAGGTCTTCGGCGTCGACATCTCCGTCGAGATGATCGCCGCCGCGCGGGAGTTCGAGCAGCGCGCCCCGCTGGGCGGCGTGCGCTACGAGGTCGGCGACGTGGCCGAACTCCCCTTGCTGAAGCGACAGTTCGACATCGCACTCGGCGTGCAGTGTCTCAACTACGCCGAGGACATCGCGGGGATGGAGCGCATGTGTCGCCGCATCCACCGGAACCTGGTGCCGGGAGGTGAGTTCTTCGTGCTCGCCCAGCGGCCCGACTACGGGTTCGACTGCGCGTCCCTGCCCGCGTACGGCTTCCGCTGCGAGCCGACGGGCGAGGAGGGCGAGACGGGCCCGCGCGTCCGGGTCACGGCACTCCTCGACCCGGAGCCGATCACCATCATCGGCACGGTCCCGCGCCGCGAGGTCTACGAGGAGTGCCTGGAGGCGGCCGGGTTCCGGGACGTGGAGTGGGTGCCGCTGGAGGTGTCGGAGCAGGGCGTCAGGGAGTTCGGCGAGGACTTCTGGGCGGACCTCCTCGCCCACCCGCCGCTGGTGATGCTGCGCTGCCGCGCCTGACCGAGGGCCGGGGGCGGCAGGGAGGTGCGGCGGGGGGTTCGCCCGGGGGTTCGGAGGTTCGGGGTGCTACGAGGAGCGGGGCTGGGTGAAGCGCAGCATGTTGCCCGCCGGGTCGCGGAAGGCGCAGTCGCGGACGCCGTACGGCTGGTCGACCGGCTCCTGGAGCACCTCGCCGCCGGCCGCCCGGACCTGTTCGAAGGTGGCGTCGACGTCCTCGGTGGAGAAGATCACGCCGCGCAGCATGCCCTTGGCGAGCAGCTCGGCCACCGCCTGCCGGTCGGCGGGGGAGGCGTTGGGGTCGGCGAGCGGCGGTTCGAGGACGATCTCCACGTCAGGCTGCGCGGGGGACCCTACGGTCACCCAGCGCATCCCCTCGAAACCGACGTCGTTCCGCACTTCGAGGCCGAGGGCGTCGCGGTAGAAGGCGAGGGCCTTGTCGTGGTCGTCGACTGCGATGAAGCACTGCGAGAGCTTGACGTTCATGCCTTCGAAGCTACGGCGGACCACGGGATTCCGCTTCTCCGGAACTGATCGATGGGAGGCGGGGGGCGGGGAGGCGGTGCGGCGGGGCCGCGGGCAATCAGGACGGCGGGGCCGCAGGACGGCTGGGCCGCAGGGCGGCGGGGCCGCGGGCCGCAGGGCGGTTCGGCGGCTCAGGTCTTGCGGACCGGTCGCGTACGGACCTTCGCGACGCACGCCGGGATCGCGGCCCCGTCCTCGTGGCGGCGGGCACGGTAGGCGGACGGCGTCTCGCCGACCAGTTCGGTGAAGCGGGAGCTGAAGGAACCGAGCGAGGTGCACCCGACGGCGAAGCAGACGTCCGTGACGCTCATGTCACCCCGCCGGAGCAGTGCCTTGGCGCGCTCGACGCGGCGGGTCATGAGGTAGCTGTACGGGGTCTCGCCGTAGGCGGCGCGGAAGCTGCGGGCGAAGTGCCCGGTCGACATGAGGGCGACGGAGGCGAGCGCGGGTACGTCGAGCGGCTGCGCGTAGTCGCGATCCATCACGTCCCGCGCGCGGCGCAGCCGCACCAGGTCCTCCAGCTCCACGCCCACCAGCATGGCACGGGCCGGGCGGGAGGGGCGCGACCGGCGGGTTCCGCGGCCTCAGTCGACGACCGCGGTGGCCTCGACCTCGACGAGGTGCTCGGGCACGTCGAGCGCGGCGACGCCGATCAGGGTGGCGGGCGGCACGGGGGTGACTCCGAGCCGGGCGGCCGCCCGGGCGATCCCCTCCAGGAGCAGGGGCATCTTGTCGGGGGTCCAGTCGACGACGTACACGGTCAGCTTCGCGACGTCGTCGAAGGAGGCGCCGGCGCCGGCGAGGGCGGTGGCGACGTTGAGGTAGCACCGCTCGACCTGGGCGGCGAGGTCGCCGACGCCGACGGTGCCACCGTCGGCGTCCCAGGCGACCTGGCCCGCGAGGAAGACCAGCTTCGACCCGGTCGCGATCGACACCTGGCGGTAGACGTCGACGGTGGGGAGTCCGTCGGGGTTCACGAGGGTGACGGCCATGGAGTTCCTCCGGGGGAGAGCAGGAGCGCGGTCAGTCTCTTGTGGTGACTCGGAAACCGTAAGAGAGTGAGCTCTGACATGGAAGAACGCACTTTTCGGTGACTGGGGAACCTGATGGTGACCAAGCAGTACAGCGGCTCGCCCGAGGACGCGGACCTGCGGCGCGCGGACTCCCTGGCGCGCGAGATCTTCTCCGACCTGGCCAACAAGTGGGCGTTCCTGATCGTCGAACGGCTCGGTGAGCGCACCCTGCGCTTCAGCGAGCTGCGGAACGAGATCGAGGGCATCAGCCACAAGATGCTCACCCAGAACCTGCGCATGCTGGAGCGCTACGGCCTGATCGACCGGGCCGTGCACCCCGAGGTCCCGCCCCGCGTCGAGTACACCCTCACGGCGCCGGGCCGCGCGCTCCAGGCGACCATCGACGGCATGTGCGACTGGACCCACCAGTACCTCGGCGCCATCGAGACGGCCCGCCGCCGCTTCGACACCCCGGCGGCCTGAGGCGGCGGGGGTGCGGGTTCCTCAGCTCGCGGAGGTGGCCGCGGACACGTGGGCGAGCAGGCGGTCCAGCGGGCGGGGCACCTCGGCGAGGTCGAGCGCCTCGACGAGCGAGCGGGCGTACTGGCTCTTGCGGCCGCTGATGGTGCCCATGAAGCGCCGCAGCTGCCGCTCGACCTCCCGGCCCCGCTGGGCGGGCTGCTTCTGGAAGATGCGGAAGGCCCGCAGGTCGCCCTGGGCGTCGACGACCCGCTGCACCGACTCGGCACCGAGGGAGCGGATCAGCTCCTCCTCCAGGTCGGCGTCGCACACGTAGAAGCCGAGCGGTTCCATGTCGGCGCGCGCGAGGTCGTGGCCGAGTCCCTCGCGTTCGAGCGCGCGCGAGAAATGGCCCTCCTCGCCCGCGTCGCACAGGCCCGCCAGCGTGACGCCGAGCCCTTGGGGCCCGAGCAGACGCACGAACCTGCCGATGTTGGTCGCCCCGCCGAGCGGAACGACGGCGATGCCCTCGGCGTCGAGGCGGCGGCCGTGACGGGCCGCGAGCGCGTCGAGCGCGACGTGGTCGCTGACCCCCTCCACGAGGACGGCCGTCCGCAGCTCGCTGCCGGCCGTGAGTTCGCGCGCGACCGCGGCGGCCGCGGAAGCCCCCGCACCCTCGGCCGCCCACTCCCTCACCGCCACCCGGAAGCGCCCCGTCGTCGTCTCCATGCGGCCCAGTCTCGCAGCAGCGACCGCGGAGATCACGGGGATTACGAGGGGCCTCGCGCGGGTGCGCGAGGGCGGAACCGGTGCGGTCGCCGAGGGGGAGCGACACTTGCAAGCGGCTGCTTGCAATAGTTAGCAAAGGCTGGCATGGTCGGGGCATGGCATCGCTCAACGTCGGCAATCTCGGTGAGTACCTCCGCGACCAGCGGCGGACCGCGCAGCTCTCCCTGCGGCAGCTCGCCGACGCCGCCGGCGTGTCGAACCCGTACCTGAGTCAGATCGAGCGGGGGCTGCGGAAGCCCAGCGCCGAGGTGTTGCAGCAGGTCGCGAAGGCGCTGCGGATCTCCGCCGAGACGCTCTACGTACGGGCCGGGATCCTCGACGAGAAGGAGCGGGAGGAGCTGGAGACGCGCGCCGTCATCCTGGCCGATCCCTCGATCAACGAGCGGCAGAAGCAGGTGCTGCTCCAGATCTACGACTCGTTCCGCAAGGAGAACGCCGCCGAGGCCGCCGCGGCGGCCGCCCAGGCGGCCCGAACCGCCGAGGCCGACCAGGCCGCAGCCGGAGCCACCACAGCCGGAGCCACCACAGCCGGAACCAACGGCGCCGGAGCCGCCGAGACCCCCGCGGGCGCCCCCGCCGCGGCCGCCGAGCGGCCCGTCGACGCGCCCGATGCCTGACCGCCCCTGAGCCAGCGCTCGCTCGTACGTCACCACCGGGAGGACCACCAGCATGGCCATCATCGACGAACTGCGTACCCCTCTCTACTTCGCCGCCGGCACCGCGGACCTCGCCGTGCAGCAGGCCAAGAAGGTCCCCGGCCTGATCGAGCAGATCGCCGCCGAGGCGCCCGCCCGCATCGAGGCCGTACGGAACACCGACCCCAAGGTCGTGCAGGAGAAGGTGACCGCGCAGGCCAAGGAGGCCCAGGCCACCGTGCAGTCGAAGTTCGCCGACGTCGTCGGCGGTCTGGACACGGACCTCAAGAAGCTCGGCGAGACCGCCCAGGACCTCGCCCTGCGCGGCGTCGGCGTCGCCGCCGAGTACGCCGTCAAGGCGCGCGAGAAGTACGAGGAGGTCGCCGCCCACGGCGAGGAGGCCGTCAAGGCCTGGCGTGGGGAGGTCGCCGAGGAGATCGTCGAGATCGCCGTCGTCGTCGAGCCGGAGGAGAGCAAGGCCGAGGAGGCCAAGGCCGGGGAGCCGGTGGAGGCCTCCGCCGAGCCCGCCGAGGCCAAGAAGGCGCCCGCCCGGAAGACCACCGCCCGCAAGACCCCCGCCAAGAAGGCGGCCGTCGCCGCCGAGAAGGAGTAGCACCGGGCACCAATGCGGGTACCTGGTGCGTTGAACCGGGTACCTTGACCGCGAGGCGCTCTCTCCCTCTTCCCTAGGCGGTGCTCAGCATGTTGCGCGCGGGATTCGACTCCCTCCTCTCCCTGGTGATGTTCCTGATCTTCACCGGCTTCGCCGTCGCCGCGCTCGTCTTCGCCGCCATGGCGCGCGAGGACGCCTACCGCGCCGCCGAGAAGCAGACGAAGAAGTTCTGGCTGATCGTCCTGGGCGTCAACCTCGCCCTGAATCTGCTCTTCCCGATGCTGTTCCTGCAGATCGCGGGCGTGATCGCCGCCATCGTCTTCATGGTCGACGTCCGCCCCGCGCTCCAGCAGGTGTCGGGCGGAGGCGGTCGGCGGGGCGGCGGCTCCAGCAGCGACGGGCCGTACGGCCCCTACAACGGCGGCCGCTAGGACGACGGCGGCCGGCAGTGCACGGCGGTCGCTGCTACGACGGCGGCCGCTGGACGCAGGCGGCGACAGCAGGGCCCGGGGTCATCCCCGGGCCCTGTCCCTTTCCAGGGCCAGGACCGCGACGTCGTCCGTCAGCTCGCCGCCGTTCAGGGACCGGACCTCCGTCACCGCGGCCTCCAGGAGCTCGTCGCCCCGCAGGCCCGAGGTCAGCTGGCGGTTGATCATGTCGACCATCCCGTCCTGGCCGAGCCGCGGCGAGCCGGGGCCGGCCGAGCGGCCCTCGATCAGTCCGTCCGTGTACATGAGCAGGCTCCACGCCCCGCCGAGCTCGACCTGCCGGCGCGGCCAGCGGGCGCGCGGCAGCAGTCCGAGTGCCGGGCCGCCGTCCTCGTACGGCAGCAGCCGTGCCGCCCGCCCCTGCCGGGCGATCAGCGGCGACGGGTGCCCGGCCAGGCACAGGCCCGCGCGGCGGCCGTCGGGCGCGATGTCGACGGTGCAGAGGGTCGCGAAGATCTCCTCGCTCTCCCGCTCGTGCTCCAGGACCTGCTGCATCGTGGAGAGCAGCTCGTCCCCGCACAGCCCCGCGAAGGTCAGGGCACGCCAGGCGATCCGCAGCTCGACGCCGAGCGCGGCCTCGTCGGGGCCGTGGCCGCACACGTCGCCGATCATGGCGTGGACGGTGCCGTCGGGCGTACGGACCACGTCGTAGAAGTCGCCGCCGAGCAGGGCGCGCGAGCGGCCGGGCCGGTAGCGGGCCGCGAACCGGAGGTCGGAGCCCTCCAGGAGCGGCGTGGGGAGCAACCCGCGCTCCAGGCGGGCGTTCTCCTGGGCGCGGAGCCGGGACTCGGCGAGCTTCACCTGGACGGCGTCGGCGCGCTTGCGCTCGACCGCGTACCGGATGGCGCGGCTGAGGAGCCGCCCGTCGAGTTCCTCGCGGAAGAGGTGGTCCTGGGCTCCGACGCGTACGGCCTCGGCGGCCAGCTCGGCGTCGGCGGAGGCGGCGAGCGCGAGGACGGCGTGGCGCGGGGCGAGCCGCAGGATGTGCCGCAGCGGGGCGAGCGGGTCGTCGCCCGCGGCGGCGCGGGGGCCGGGCAGGGACAGGTCGACGAGGATGCAGTGGACGTCGTCGGTGAGGAGCCGCTCGGCCTCGGTGAGGTTGCGGGCGGTACGGATGCGCACCCGGGTGCCGGCGGCGTCGGCCGCGTCGAGCAGTTCGGGTACGGCGAGGGCACCCGCCGGGTCGTCCTCGACGACCAGGAGAGTGAGATCGGTGCGATCGGTGCCTGTGACTGTGCCTGTCATAGGGGTGGCGTCCATGGCGGTGGCGTCCGTAGTGGCGACGTCGCCGGGTCCCGCAACGGCAGAGACGTTTCTCTGACGCGGTACGGATACGGGCATCGGTCCGGGTTTCCTTCCCTCCCCCCGAGGGTGCGCAGGGCGCCGGGTGGCGTCCCGCCCGTCCCGGACCATAGCGGTAGGGCGGTGCGCAGCGGAATGGCGATCAGCGGGTCGGCGTCCGCGTCTCGATTGGCATATGCCGCGGAAGGGGAGGTACTTGCCCCCGTACGGCCGACGGGGCGCCCCCGGGGCAATGAGAAAGGTCACGCCGGGGCGGCGCGCGCGGTTCCGTCGCCGCGCGTGGACTCCGTCACGTCCGGGGAGAGGACGGGGCGGTGTCCGCCGTCACACCTGCGGGCGGCGGTCGCCTGTCGCATCCGGCGGACGGTCACCCGTCACGCCGGGCGGACGGTCACCTGTCACGCCGGGCAGACGGTCACCTGTCACGTAGGGCGGACGGTCACCTGTCACGCCGAGCGGGCGGCGACCCGTCATGTCGGGCGGGCGGCGGCCCGTCACGTCGGGCGGACGACGCCCAGGATCTCCATCGAGCCCGCCCCCGCGAGCGTCACGTCCCGGCCGGGGCGCGGCGCGTGGACGATCGTGCCGTTGCCGACGTACATCCCGATGTGGCTCGCGTCCTTGAAGTAGACGATCAGGTCGCCGGGCCGCATGTCCTTGATGTCCACGCGCGGCAGCAGGCGCCACTGCTCCTGCGAGGTGCGCGGGATCGGACGGCCCGCCTTGCCCCAGGCGAGCTGGGTCAGTCCCGAGCAGTCGTACGAGTCCGGTCCCTCCGCGCCCCACACGTACGGCTTGCCGATTTGCGCGGTCGCGAACTCGATCGCCCTCTTCGCCGCCGGCGTCGTGTCCCCCTTGAGGCCGGCGAGGACCCCGGTGCCGAGCCAGGTCGTCTGGGCCTTGGTCAGCGCCAGCTCCTCGAGCCGACGCAGCCGCTCCCGCTCCTCGGCGGCGAGTTCGGACTCCAGCTTCTTCGCGGCGGCGATCTTGCCGTCGATCTCCTTCTTCGCCTGGGCCTGCCGCACGCGGTTGGCCTCCAGCTTGGTCCAGTTCACACCCGCGTCCTTGGCGTAGACGTCCAACTGGGCCTGGGTGCGGGTCATTTCGCCGAGCAGGTCGGTGGTGGCCTTCGCCCCGGCCTTGAGGCGTCCCGCGTTGTCGAGGAAGAGCTGGGGGTCGTTCGTGAGGACGAGCTGCGCGCCGTCGGGGAGTCCGCCGTTGCGGTACTGGGCGCGGGCGGTGGCGCCGGCCTTGGCCTTGAGGGTCTCGATCTTCTCGCGGCCCTCCACGATCATCACGGCGACCCGGACGATCTCGGCGGACTGCTCCTTCGCCTTCTCCTCCGCGAGGTTGTACGCGTCGGTGGCGACCGCGGCCTGCCGGTACAGGGTGTCTATCTCCTTGCGCACCTCCTCCAGGCTCTTCTTCGGAGGCGGCGGCGGGAGCGGCGCGGCGGCGGCCTGCAGGGTCAGCGCGGGCGAGGCCAGCACGGTCAAGGCGCAGATCATGGTGATCGCGGCGGTGGCGTGGCGGCGTCGGTTCACGAGCTCCCCCTCGAGTGACCAAATCTGATTTACCGTCAGTAACTTGACGGTGACCTTGGCGATAGTGCCATGCGAAACCGTAAAGCAACAGGGGAAACCGGGGCCTGTCGGGCCTGCTCCCCCCACGAGGGACGAGGGATGCGCGCGTGGCGTTCCCGACGTACCGGAAATTCAGCGTCAGTTGGGAAAAGAGAGGTCCCGTTCATCCACCCCGAGGCGCCACCGCTCTCCCGTCGGCTCCTCACCCCCGAGGCGCCAGCCCCTCCCACCGCACCGTCACCTCGCCCTGGCGCCACCGCCGGGGCCCGTCCGTCAGCGGCCAGTCCGCCGCCAGGTCGCGGGCCGCGCGGATCCACCGCTGCCGCGCGCCGAGCGAGGCGTACGGGGCCGCCGCCGCCCAGGCCCGGTCGAAGTCCCGCAGGAACGCGTACACCGGCTCGCCCGGCACGTTGCGGTGGATCAGCGCCTTCGGCAGTCGCTCGGCCAGGTCCGACGGCCGGTCGAGCGAGCCGAGCCGGGTCGCGAACGTCACCGTCCGCGGCCCGCCCCCGTCGAGGGCGACCCAGACGTGCCGGCGCCCGATCTCGTCGCAGGTGCCCTCCACGAGCAGCCCGCCCGGGGCGAGCCGCCCGCAGAGCCGCTCCCAGACGGCCGCGACCTGCTCCTCGTCGTACTGGCGCAGCACGTTCGCCGCCCGGATCAGGGCGACCCGGCCGGGTACGGGCACCTCGAAGCCGCCGTGCACGAAGGAGAGGCCCTCGTGCTCGTACGGCTTCGCGGCCTCGACGCGGGCGGGCTCGATCTCGATGCCGTAGAGGCGGGTGCGGGGTTCGGCGGTGCGCAGCCGGGCGAGGAGCTCGACGGCGGTCCAGGGGGCGGCCCCGTATCCGAGGTCCACGGCGAGCGGCGGCTCGGGGGAGCGGCGCAGGGCGGGCCCGTGGACGGCGGCGATCCAGCGGTCCATGCGGCGCAGACGGTTGGGGTTGGTGGTCCCGCGGGTCGGGGTGCCGACGGGTCGGGTGGTGCGCGGGGCCATGCCGAAAGGTTACGGGGTGGGGGTGGGGGGTGGTGCGCCCCGGTAATGAATTGGCAAAGCGGCGTCGGCGATGGAAATGAAAGGGTCCGTTCCGGTGTTGTCCCGGCCGGAGGGCGCACCACGCCCTCCCGCCGTCATGCCCACGGCGCCGCGCTCGGCCCGACCCGTTCGGGCCGGCCGGCCGACCGGGCAAGACCGGCGTGTTCGACCTGCTCGACCTGTTCGACCTGCTCGACCTGCTCGACCTGTTCAGCCCGACGTGCTCAGACCCGGACGTGTCGGACCCGATACGTTCGCCCCCGAGCGGAAGGACCGCCGACGTGAGCCAGTACGTGTCCCGGTTCGCCGGTACCCGGCACCGGCACCCGGCGCCGGCCCGGCTCCGGCTCCCCGGCCGGAGCCGCACCCCGCGCCGCGTGGCCATGCTCAGCGTCCACACCTCCCCGCTGCACCAGCCCGGCACGGGCGACGCGGGCGGCATGAACGTCTACATCGTCGAGCTGGCGAAACGACTCGCCGCCATCGACATCGAGGTCGAGATCTTCACCCGGGCCACCACCGGCGGCCTTCCCCCGGTCGTCGAGCTCACCCCCGGCGTCCTCGTGCGGCACGTCGACGCCGGTCCGTACGAGGGCCTGGCCAAGGAGGAGCTGCCGGCCCAGCTCTGTGCCTTCACGCACGGGGTGATGCAGGCCTGGGCGGGCCACCGGCCCGGCCACTACGACCTGGTCCACTCCCACTACTGGCTCTCCGGCCACGTCGGCTGGCTGGCCGCCGAGCGCTGGGGCGTTCCTCTCGTCCACGCCATGCACACCATGGCGAAGGTCAAGAACGCGGCGCTCGCCGAGGGCGACACCCCCGAGCCCGCGGCCCGGGTGATCGGCGAGACGCAGATCGTCGACGCCGCCGACCGGCTGATCGCGAACACGGCCGAGGAGGCCGACGAGCTCGCCCGCTTCTACGACGCTGACCCCGGCAAGATCGCGGTCGTCCACCCGGGCGTGAACCTCGACCACTTCCGCCCGGCCGACGGCCGCGCCGCCGCCCGCGCCCGGCTCGGGCTGCCGCAGGACGCCTTCATACCCGTCTTCGCCGGCCGCATCCAGCCGCTGAAGGCCCCGGACATCCTGCTGCGAGCCGCCGCCGAGCTCCTCGACCGGGACCCCTCGCTGCGCTCACGCATGATCGTTCCTGTGGTCGGCGGCCCGAGCGGCAGCGGCCTGGCGAAGCCGGAGGGGCTGCAGAAGCTGGCCGCCCGGCTGGGCATCGCGGACATCGTGCGCTTCCATCCGCCGGTGGGCCAGGACCGGCTCGCCGACTGGTTCCGCGCGGCGAGCGTCCTCGTCATGCCGTCGTACAGCGAGTCCTTCGGTCTGGTCGCGATCGAGGCGCAGGCGGCCGGCACCCCGGTCGTCGCGGCGGCGGTGGGCGGTCTGCCCGTGGCCGTACGGGACGACGTGACCGGTTTCCTCGTCCAGGGGCACGATCCGGTGGACTACGCCCGCGCGCTCGGCCGCTTCGTCGCGGACCCGTCGCTCTCGGCCCGGATGGGCGCGGCGGCGGCGCTGCACGCCGGGTCGTTCGGCTGGGACACGGCGGCTTCGGGTACGGCGGATGTGTACACGGCCGCCGTGCACGACCATCGGCTGCGCGAGAACCGCCGTCGCGTACGCTCCCACCATGTCTGATCTTGAGGACGTCCGGCGGACCGTCGAGGACACGTTCAAGGACGCGGAACTGGAGTGGGAGTCCACCGAACCGGGCTCCTACGTGGTCAAACTCCCCGGCACGCGCAAACTCTTCACCACGCTCTCGCTGCGGGTCGGACGCCACTCGCTCTCCCTCAACGCCTTCGTCATCCGCCACCCCGACGAGAACGAGGCCGGTGTCCACCGCTGGCTCCTCGAACGCAATCTCCGGCTGTACGGGGTGAGTTACGCGATCGACGGCCTCGGCGACATCTACCTGGCCGGCAAGCTGCCGCTCTCCGCCGTGACGCCCGAGGAGCTGGACCGGCTCCTCGGCTCGGTCCTCGAGGCGGCGGACGGCGACTTCAACACGCTCCTGGAGCTGGGCTTCGCGTCGGCGATCCGGCGTGAGTACGAGTGGCGGGTCTCGCGCGGCGAGTCGACGCGGAACCTCGACGCGTTCAAGAACCTGACCCAGAAACCCACCAACTGACCTCTTCCCGCAAGAGGCTTCCAGTGCCATGCTCACGCCCGACGCAGATCTGAACACCGTTCATATACATGAAAGGTTCAGGGGCATGGCACTGAGCAGAAGGCAGTTCGTCGGCGGCGCGGTGGCCGTCGCGGGAGCCACGACCGCGGCACTGGGCACCACCGGCTTCGCTCCCCCCACCCGCCCCGCGGGGCTCTGGCGGGAGTTCGAGGCCACCCCCTACACCCACCCCCAGATCCCGTACGTGGGCCGGGCCGGCGCCCACGGCGGCGCCCGCCGCGCACCCCGCCCCCGCGTCGTCGCGAACGTCCTCGCCCACGGGGCCACCCCCGACGGCTCGACCGACTCGGCGCCCGCCATCAACCGCGCCCTCGCGGAGGCGGGGGAGCGCGGCGGCGGCACGGTCCTCCTCCCGCCGGGCACGTACCGGATCGACGACTACCTCCGGATCGGCCACAGCGGCGTCGTCCTGCGCGGCGCGGGCTCCGGCCGCACGAGACTGCTCGCCACCCGGCACCTCACCGAACTGATCGGCCCGTACGGCTCCCGCTACGGCGGCGACAAGTCCTCCTGGTCCTGGGCGGGCGGCCTCATCTGGCTCTCCCCGCAGGCCCGGCACTCCTCCCTCGTCGCCGCGATACGGGACCGGGCCTGGCCCTTCGAGGGCTGGACCGGCAACAGGCGCGACGAGTGGAGCACCCTGACGACCGTCCGCCCCGGCCGCCGGGGCGACCGTACGATCACGGTCGACGACCCCTCCGCCCTCCGGCGCGGCGCCCTCGTCGTCCTCCGCCTCGCCGACGACGCCGGCCACACGCTCCTGGAGCACATGGCGGGCGACGGCGCGGGCCCTCAGGCGTACTTCTGGGACGACAAGACCAAGCTGACCAGCTACGTCCCCTACGAATGGCCCGTGCGGATCACGGCCGTCCGCGGCCGGACGGTCACCCTGGAGCGCCCCCTCCCGCTCGACGCCCGCCCGGAATGGGACCCCCGGCTCGTCGCGGGGGCGGAGGCGCTCACCGGGTCCGGGGTGGTGGGCCTGACCCTTGAGGCGGTCGAGACCCCGCAGTCCCCGCACCTCCTGGACAAGGGCTTCAACGGCGTCACCTTCCAGTGTGCGTACGACTGCTGGGCGGAGGACGTGGTGGTCCGGCACGTCGACAACGGCTTCGGGCTCGTCGCCGCCTCCGCCTGCACCCTGCGCCGCACCCGGGTGGAGGGCCGCGGCTCCCACCACCCGTACTTCTGCCGGGAGGGCGCGCACGACAACCTGGTCGAGGACTTCCGCATCGCGGCCCGTACGGTCCCCGCGCCGGCCGGAACCCAGCTCCACGGCATCAACGTCGAGGGCCTGTCCAGCCACAACGTCTGGTCGCGCGGCGTGATGGAGATGGGCACCTTCGACACCCACCGGGGCATGCCCTTCGCGAACGTACGGACCGAGATCACGGTCGAGAACAACGGCCGGCACGGCGGCGACGCCTCCGCAGGCCCCCTCTACGGAGCCCGGTTCGCCCACTGGAACGTGACGGTGACGAACGGCCGGGCCGGCCTCGTGAAGATCGACACCATCGCCCCGTACAGCGCCACCGTCGGCATCAGCGAGGTCCGCGAGTTCGACCAGATCGACGTCCCGGACTTCACGGGCGAGCTCCACGCGCGCGTGGAGGCGTACGGCGGCCCGGGCTCGGTGCGCCCGGCGAACCTGTACGAGGCGCAGCGCGCGTTCAGCCGGCGGTAGCCCCGGCCAGACCCGCCCGGTACTGCCCCGGGGTCGTGCCGAACTCCCGGCGGAAGGCGTGCGAGAGGGCATACGGAGTGCTGTAGCCGACGCGCCGGGCAACCGCGGCCAACGGGTCCGGGGTGTCGCGGAGCAGGGCGGCGGCGCGGGTGAGCCGCCACCAGGTCAGGTACGCCATCGGCGGCCGGCCGACGAGGGCGGTGAAACGGCGGGCCAGGGTGGGCCGGGAGACCCCGGCCTCGGCCGCGAGGAGTGCGATGGTCCAGGGGGCGGCCGGGTCGGTGTGCAGGGCCCGCAGGGCGGCGGCGGTCACCGGATCGCCGAGGGCGGCCGGCCAGGTTCCGGCCGTGCCGGCCCGGCTTCCGGGGGCCGCGTTCTCGGCCGCCCAGGACCGGATCATGTAGACGAGGAGCAGGTCGAGGAGGCTCGGCAGGGCGACCCCGGAGCCGGGAAGCCGCTCGCCCACCTCGTGACCGAGCAGGGCGATGGCGGAGCGGAGGCCGGGATCGACGCCGCCGGGACGGCCGGTGGCGCCGCTGCCGCTGCCGTCGCCGCTGCCGTCGCCGCTGCCGCCGGCGCGGTCGGCGCGGTCGGCCCGGTTCGGCAGATGGACGACCGGGGGGAGCTCCGCGAGGAGCGGGTGGACATGGCTGCGGTCGAGCCGGTACTTGCCGCACAGCATCTCGACCGCGGCACCACCCACGGGGGCGCCGGGGGACTCCGGCCTCCGCGGCCGCGACCCGGCCCCGGCCTGCCACCGCTCGAAGGGCACGGCGCGCGCGAGCCGCGCCGCGTCGGCGGGCCCGTCGGCGATCACGTGCCCGGTCCCGTGCGGCAGCAGGACGGCGTCGCCCGGACCGAGTTCGACCGGGTCGCCGCCGTCGGGCAGCAGCCAGCAGTGCCCCTCCAGGACGACGTGGAAGCCCGCGCCGTCGTACGGCGCGAGGCGGGTGCACCAGCTCCCGGCGACCCGCACCCGCTGGGAGGAGGGCCGCCCGATCCGTACGGCCGAGATCGCGTCGCTCACCACGTCCATCGCGCCAGCGTAGCCCCGCTCGGCCGGCCGGCCGCCCGACGGCCCGGCCGCCCGACGACTCCGCGATGAGACGTACGCGTATCCCGTGGAGCCTTGTGGGCATTGAGAGGCTCATCCGCGCTCCGTAGCGTCGACGGCATGACACAGGAGAGCGCACAGCGCACGGTGGTGGGGGACGTCGAGGTCATCCGGGTCGTCGAGTGGCAGGGACCGTTCGCGGCCGCCGGCGAGCTGGTCCCCTCGGCCGCCGAGGAGACCTGGAAGGACAACGAGGACTGGCTGGCGCCGGACCACTGGGATCCGGAGAGCGGCCGGGCGGTCATGGCGCTGCAGACATGGGTGCTGCGCAGCGGGGGACGGACGATCCTGGTCGACACCGGGGTGGGCAACGGACGCGAGCGGCCGGGCTCGCCGCAGTTCCACCACTGGCAGGGGGACTTCCTCGGCCGTCTGGAGCGGGCCGGGGTCCGCCCCGAGGACGTGGACGTCGTCGTCAACACCCACGTCCACGCCGACCACGTCGGCTGGAACACCCGAGCCGCCGACGGCACCGAGGGCGGCGGCACCGGCGGCGGTGAGTGGGTGCCGACCTTCCCGCACGCCGAGTACCTCGTACCGGCGGCGGACGACGCCCACTTCGGGCCGGACAACGCCTACGGCGGCGGCCGCGACGAGAGCGACCGGTTCGTCTACGAGGACAGCGTCGCGCCCCTCCACCGCGCGGGGCGGATCGTCCTCTGGGACGGCGTCCACCGCATCGACGAGCACCTCACCCTGGAGTCCGCGCCAGGCCACACGCCCGGGTCGGCCGTGCTGAGGCTCGCGTCGGCGGGGGAGCGGGCGGTCTTCGTCGGGGACCTGCTGCACAGTCCCGTGCAGATCCTCGACCCCGCGCACAACAGCTGCTTCTGCCTGGACGCGCGAGGGGCGTCGGCGAGCCGCCGCCGGATCCTCGAACGGGCCGCCGACGAGCGGGAGCTGGTCGTGCCCGCGCACTTCGGCGGGTCGGGCATCGCCGAAGTGCGCAGGGAGGGGAACGGGTTCGGGCTCGTCGGGAGGGGGCTCAGGGTCAGGCGGTGACGGGGGCCTTCCCCGCGGAGCCGAGGTCGCCGACGCCCTCGCCGGGCTCGACGCCGGGGCCGGGGCCGGCCTCGAGGACCGCGTCGACGGCGCTGCCGCTGCCGCTAGCGCTGTGGGTGTCGCTGTCGCTGTCGCTGCCGATGCGGGTGTCGCTGTCGCCGTCGAGGTCGTCGTCGAGGGCCTTGCGCAGCCGCACGGTGTAGCCGACGGCGGCGAGGACGCCGATGGCGAAGGTCGCGGCCCAGAGGACGTTCGGGCCGGGGCCGCCGACGATGGCGCCGGCGCCGATCGGGGCGACGAAACCGGCGACGGCCCAGGACATGCCCATGACGCCCTGGTAGCGGCCGCGGGCGTGCTCGGGGGCGAGGCGGGCGGTGGCGGCGGCGTTCGTCGGGACGTGGATCATCTCGCCGACGGTCCAGACGACGACGGTCGCGGCGAAGGCCACCACGGAGGAGCCCGCGAGGGCGGTGGCGCCGGTGCCGAGGGCGAAGAGGAGGGAGGAGAGGGTGAGCAGGAGGACGGGGGAGCGCTTGTCGGTCAGCTTGTTGACGAGCAGCTGGAAGCCGACGATCACGATGCCGTTGACGGCGATGACGACGCCGTACGACGAGGGCGAGAGGCCCTTGTCCGCCATGGTGAGGGGGAGGCCGATCCAGGGGGCGGTGAAGACGACGCAGACGAAGAGGTTGAGGAGGACGAGGGTGCGGAAGGGCGCGTCGCGCAGCACGGTGAGCATGCTGACCTTGGCCTCGACGACCGGCTCGCCGGCCTTGTCGGTCCGGGCCGCGGGGCGGGTCTCGGGGAGGCGGAGGAAGACGATCAGCGCGCACAGCGTGGTGGCGACGGCGTCGACGACGAACAGCGTCCGGTAACCGAGGAAGATCGCGGCGCCGCCGCCGATGGAGGCGATGGCGAAGCCGAGGTTCAGGGCCCAGTAGTTGAGGGCGTAGGCCCGGCGCACGTCGTGGGCGGGGACCATGTCGGCGATGGTGGCGTTGATCGACGGGCGGACGGCCTGCATCGCGACGCCCATCAGGAGGACGACGGTCGCGATGGCCCAGGCGCTGGTGACGAAGGCGAGGGCGGCGGCGGACGCGGCGGCCGCGAGGTGCATGGTGACCATGGTGGGCCGGCGGCCCCAGCGGTCGGTGAGCGCGCCGCCGAGCGGGGAGCCTGCGACGCCGCCGAGGCCGTGGAGGGCGACGACGAGTCCGGCGAACCACGCCGAGTGCCCGAGTGCGTCCGTCAGATAGAGGGAGAGGAACGTCAGGACGAAGGCCCCGGTCCGATTGACCAGGGTCGACAGCCACAGCCACCAGAAACCCTGCGGAAGGCCGGACACGGTCGCGCTGGCTGATCGTCTGAGCGAGTCGATGGACATGTGTGGCCGGCCCCCTGCTATCTGTAAGTCCCTCTGACGGCTCTCGTAACTTACGCATCTCATGTGCCGGACGCCAGCGGATTGACGGCGCGCGTCAATCGTCAGAGGTCCATTAGGCTCGTACGCATGGCCGACGCACCGTACAAGCTGATCCTCCTCCGCCACGGCGAGAGCGAGTGGAACGAGAAGAATCTGTTCACCGGTTGGGTGGACGTGAACCTCACCGCGAAGGGCGAGAAGGAGGCGACGCGCGGCGGCGAGCTGCTCAAGGACGCCGGCCTGCTCCCCGACGTCCTGCACACCTCCCTCCAGAAGCGCGCCATCCGCACCGCCCAGCTCGCGCTGGAGTCCGCGGACCGCCACTGGATCCCCGTGAACCGTTCGTGGCGCCTCAACGAGCGCCACTACGGCGCCCTCCAGGGCAAGGACAAGGCCCAGACGCTCGCCGAGTTCGGCGAGGAGCAGTTCATGCTGTGGCGCCGCTCGTACGACACCCCGCCGCCGGCGCTCTCGGACGACAGCGAGTTCTCGCAGGCGCACGACGCGCGCTACGCGACGATCCCGCCGGAGCTGCGCCCGGACACCGAGTGCCTGAAGGACGTCGTGGAGCGGATGCTCCCGTACTGGTACGACGCGATCGTCCCGGACCTCCTGTCGGGCCGCACGGTCCTGGTCGCGGCCCACGGCAACAGCCTCCGCGCGCTGGTGAAGCACCTCGACGGCATCTCGGACGAGGCCATCGCGGGCCTCAACATCCCGACGGGCATCCCGCTGGCGTACGAGCTGGACGAGAACTTCAAGCCCCTCAACCCGGGCGGCACCTACCTCGACCCGGAGGCCGCGGCGGCGGCGATCGAGGCGGTCAAGAACCAGGGCAAGAAGAAGTAAGAAAAGTGATCATGCCCCTGACCTGCGCACACGGCGCAGATCAGGGGCGTTTTCGCGCTCTGGGCCCACGCTGGGCCCTCAGCGCGGAGAGTCGTCAGGCCTCAGGGCCCTGCCGAGCGCTTGGCGTGCACGGTCCCGGCTGCTCGGCATCAGGTGGGCGTACACCTTCAATGTGAGCCCCGGGTCGGAGTGGCCCAGGTACTCGCTGACCGCCTTGATGCTATCTCCGGCGTCCAGCAGGATCGAGGCGTAGAAGTGCCTCAGGGCGTGCATGCCGTGCTCTCGCGCGGCGGTGTGTTCCCGGCTCTTCGCCGCGGGGATGACGCCCACCTTGGCCAGTGCCGGCTTCCAGTGGTCCTCGTTCAGTGACGTGCGCCAGACGTGCCCACCCAGCGGGCCGGTGAAGAGCAGTCGCTTGGTCACAGGCGGACCGCCGGCGCGCATCCAGGGCAGCGTGATCTCCACCGGCGGGAAGAGCTGCATGTGAGCCTTGAGCGCGTCCACCACCGGGTCGGGCAGGGGGACGTCACGTAGCTTGCCACCCTTCGGCGGGGCGAAGACAGGCTTGCTCAGACTCAACTTGAGCTGCTGCACGACGTGCAGCGTGGCGCTGTCGAAGTCCAGCTCTTCGACCGACAGCCCGAGGATCTCGCCCTGCCGGAGACCGCATCCGGCGCCCACGTCCACCATGGGCTGAAACCGCTCGACCAGGGCGGCGCGCATAGCGAAGACCCGTTCCGGCAGCCAGGGGACCACACGCCGCGCGCCCATCTCCGGGAGCGTCACGGTGCGCGAGTTGCAGGGGTTCCGCGGCAGGCAGCCGTCCTCGACAGCCGCGCTCAGGATCGCGCGGACGTTGGAGAAGATGACGCGCGCGTACGAGCCGGACATGCCGGAGGCTTCGAGCTGCGTCACGAACTCACGGATGTGGCTCGGCTGGAACGAGCCCAGCGGGCGAGTCCCGATCCGCGGGAAGGCGTGCAGCTTGAGCTGGGACTGCATCGACGCCTTGGTGTTCGGGTCGCCGCTCTGGCTCGCCAGCCACCCCTCCGCGAACTCCTGGAAGGTCGTCCGGGCCGCGTTCGGGTCGATGTACTGGCCCCGGGCCACGTCCGCGCTGATGCTGCTGAGCCACTGCTCGGCGAGACGCTTCTGCCCGTCGGCGAAGGACTTGGACTTCCGGGTGCCGTCAGGCGCGAAGTAGCGGGCCCGGTAGCGCAGGCCGCTGCCGTGGCGGGCGGTCTTGGTGCGGACGGTCTTGCCGTTGGCGTCGGTCTCGGTCTTGAACCAACGGTCCTGGATGCTGCCAGCCATGTGGGCTGTGTCCTCTCGGTTGGTGGCGTACCTGCCCTCAGGGAGGGAGGCATGGGGGTGCCGTGGAAGCGGCTGGGGAGGGGTTTTGGGGTGGCTGGGGAGGGCGCCTCCCTGCCTCCCTGGATGTGGGTTTGTGCAGGTCACTGGCAGGGAGGCGGGCCAGGGAGGCGGTGAGGGAGTTCTCCCTGCCTCCCTGGTGCCTCCCTGCCAGTGACGGGGGTGTGACGGGCGGAGTCACGGCCGTGACGGGCCCCCTTTACCCGCCTTACCTCGCAGGTCAGCGGCCTTTACCGCCCCCTCTACCGGGGTAGAGGGGGCCCTCTACCTGAGCGGCTCCGGCGAGAGCGTGACGGTGGGGTGTGACCGGGGTGTGACGCCGTCACGGGTAGCGGGAGGGGGCTCTACCTCCCGCTCGGCCGGCGGGTCATGCGGCGGTGTCGGCAGCTTCCTGGTGCTGGACCCAGGTGCGGACGGCGGCGGGGTCATAGCGGACGTGGCGGCCGACGCGGAAGCCGGGCGGGCCGGTGCGCTGCTTGCGCCAGCGGTAGACGGTCTCGATGGGGACCGAGAACATCGAGGCGATGTCCTCGGGGGTCAGGTAGCGGTCCGGGAGTCCGGCGCGCAGGCTCTCGATCGGCTCGTTGGCCATGGGGTTGGGTGACTCCTCGTGTCCGTCGCGGGGCGAGGTGGGAGTGGTGCCGGTGGCCGTCCTGGAGAGTTGCTGCATTTCAGCGTCCGCAGCGTCCCAGCGTCCGCACCGATCAGTCTTCGCAGGTCGGATGGGTGAGGGTTGCGGACTCTGGTGCGGACGCTGCGGGCACTGGACGGCTGTAGCGTCCGCAGCTCCGGCCGTGTCCGGGCCGCTGGTGCGCGGCCCGGTCCGACATCGTCAGTACTGGTCAGAGGGCCTGTGGCCCTGTCCGATCGGTTGTACGTCGGGCCACAGGGAGCCGGTCGGGGGTGCGGACGCTGTCTCCCCGGGGAGGTCGGTCCGGGTCAGCACGAGGAGCTTGTGGCGGTGCCGGTCCGGGCTGCGTTGCGTGTCGTCCACGGTGATCCCGACGGTCCGCAGGAGCGGGGCGAGGCGCCGGATCTTCCCGCCGGCGCGGGTCGCGTCCTTGGGCCAGGTGGGCGGCCGGATGCCGCCCGGGGCCTGGACGTGCTCCAGGAGTTGGGCGGCGGTGCCGGTCCAGGTGCCGCACTGCTCGACCAGGGCGACGACGGCGGAGCCGAACGGGTCGCCCTCCAGCGCGTCTCCGGCGACGGTCGCGGAGGCGGCCAAGTAGTCGTCCAGGGTGTTCCACTCCATGACCTGGTCGACGGCCGCGAGCACTCGGGCGAAGTCGGCCATGCGCGGTAGCGAGTCCAGTTTCACGTGGGGTAGTACCGCCAGAACCGTGGCCAGCAGATCAAACAGTGAGCCCAGGACGGCTGGCCGCACCGTCTCGAACGCGGTGTCCAGCTCCTCCTCGCTCCGGCGCCGCGAGGGATCGATGAGCTGGAGTTCGAGCATCAGCAGCCGCTCGGCCAGGTCCCCGGCGAAGGCTCCCGCGTCGATCGTGGTCATGGACAGCACGCGGCGGAAGGAGACCACCACGACATCGTCGTCGCTGTAGAGCTGCCGGTCCACGAACCCGTCGCCCGTGACGGCCTTGCACAGAGTGTCCGACAGCCAGCCAGGGATGGCGGAGACGTTGTCCAGGCACAGGGCCCAGGAGTTGAACGCCTGAATCGACCACGCCTTGAGGTCGCGAGGAGCGGAGCGCTTCGCCGCGGGCGAGGGGTCGACCAGGTTGACGACCATCTGCGCGGTCTTCGACTTCCCCGTGCCCTGCTCGCCCTTGAAGGTGATGACCGGGTGCGGGATGTTCGGGATCCACGCGGCGATCAGCCAGGCCACGAGCTGCCGGAAGGCGGACTCATTCATGTTGAACAGGCTGTGGAGCATGTTCAGTCCGTCTCCCAGAAGCGCCGGTGCGGGCATGGGTGCCATGGCGCCGGAGCGGCGGAAGAGGATGGGCGAGCGGTCAACGATGTGCCAGCCGCCGGCCGACACAGTCACCGCGCGGCCGTCGGCGGTGCCCAGATCGACCACGATCGTGCCGAGGTCGTCCTGACCGACCCGCAGGTGCACCGGCACCGGGTCGTCGTCCTCTGCGATGCCCTCCAGGACCGTCATGGCGTCCGCGAGCGCGGACTGGGAGGCCACGTCACTCTCGTACGTCTCCGCGTACAGCCGGGCAAGTCGCTGCCGCAGCCCGGCGCGTCCCTTGAACGGCAGGACGACGTTCGGGCCGTCGATCGCGACCGCGTACGGGCGGCCGTCGGCCGACATCACGAACCGGTACCGCTCCCGCGCGAGCTGGACGAGCCGCACGGCCGCCGAGGGCTTCTTGCCGCCGTCGTCGGCAGCCGGGCGCTTGTTCACGGTCGACCGCCTGGTGTTCACCGGGGCTGGGTCGGCCGGCTGGTTGGGATCGATCGGTCGGGTCTGGCCGTTCATGTGCTGGACGCTGCTGTTCACGCGCTCACCCCTCGATCGGTCGACCGTTCACAGGTGTTCATCCGGGCCGTACGGCGATGGGCGAGTCGACCGACCCGTACCTGACGCTGTTCCGACTTCTGGTGTTTTGTCTGGTCAGGGGTAGACCGTGCGGTGGTTGAACGGGCGTGAACGAGTCGCGCGAGCATCAACCAGTCGACCTCCTCGGGTCGGAGTCGGATCGGGTCGGAGTCGGCCGACCGATCGGGCCCCGTGAACGCCGACCGGTCGGCCGTGAACGCCCGACCGGTCGGGCCGTTCGTCGGCTGAACACCCGTGAACGTCGGGTCGGCCGACCAGACCAGCAGGAGTGCGAGCGACAGGAACAGTCGGTCGGCCTTGGCCCGGTTGCACGGCAGGCAGGCGAGCACCAGCGCGCTGACCGACCACGTGCGGTAGAGCGAGATGGGCACGACGTGGTCCATCGTCGCCTCCCGCAGGTCGCGGAAGCGGTGCCGGCAGTAGGCGCACCGCCAGCCGTCGCGGGCCGCGATTTGTGCCTTGCGGCTGCGACGGCGGGCGGAGTTGAGCTGTGGTCGGGCGTGCAGGCTCACGTGGACACCCCGGAGACGTCGACCAGGTCGAGCACGGTCCGCAGTGCGGACGAGAGCGAGCCCAGGTGCATGGCCATCGCGGTCGGGCTGGCACTGCCCAGGTCGAGGTTGTCGACCCGGCTCAGCGCGTCCCGCGCGGCGGCCAGCAGCACGGGCGGCACGGGCACCACGGTGGGCGTCTGCGGGGCCGTCTCCTGCGGCTGGCGGGCGGGCCACAGCTCCCACACGGTCGTACCCAGGATCCGGGCGACCGCGTGGGCGTGACGGGCGTACGGGCGCCGGCCGGGCTCGTTCACCCAGCGCTCCACCGTCTTCGGGTCCACCTGGAGCCGTTCGGCGAGTTCGGCGTAGGTCAGTCCGGCCTCCCCCACACCCTCCGCGAGCCGCATGTTCCGCTCAGGCGCCGACGTGGTCAGGTTCAGCGGGGTTTCGGGTGCGATCGTCACAGCGCCGCCTCCAGCCCGAACGCGCGGGTGATCGCGGAGCCGAGGGACTGCAGGTACTCGAACGACAGGGCGCGGCTCCCGGGCACCTTGCCCTGGTAGACGGCCATGACGTGCTCGGACCGCTGGTCCAGAGACAGGAGGTCCGTGGAGATGAGCGCGAACCGCACCGAGTCACGCACCACGTCGTCCCTGACCAGGTCCGCGTACGTCAGGCACACGCCCGGAGTGGTCACGAGCAGCGTCAGCAGCTCCGCGAACGACACGTGCGCCGTGATGGGGACGCTGATCCGTATCGGCTCGTTCGGGTCCGCGTCGCCGAACGTGTCGACGTGACTGCCGACCGGGCGACTGACCGAACGAAGAGCGAGGGATCCAGGCATCATGGTTGTACCCCTTCGTGGGTCGGGGAGCGGTGACTTTGCTTGGCCGCGAGCGCCGCTCCCTGCTTGCCCTAGGTCTTTGACCAGGGCTTTTCCTCTGATTTCGCCGCGTTTCCCCGGCGCCATCTGCTAACTAGCGTGCACTAGTGCACGCTAGTCGTCAAGCGGTGTGCGATAGCGCGCACTAGTTCGCTCTAGTGGGTACTCTCAGGGCATGACTGTGACTGGGATCCCCAAGTCGAAGGCCGTCCAGGTCGCTGATGCGCTCCGTGAGGACGTCAAGAAGATGCAGCCCGGCGAGCGGCTGCCCACGCAGCGCGAATTGATGGACCGGTTCGGCTTCGCCGGCCAGACCATCCAGAACGGACTCGCGATCCTGCGCGCCGAGGGAGCGATTGTCTCGGCGGGAAACATGGGCAACTTCGTGAGCGGTGGCGAGGCGGGCGATAAGAACGACGAGCTCAAGGAAATCCGCTCCCAGATCCAGGCGTTGACTGAACGGGTCGCAGCGCTGGAAGGGCGCTCCGAGTCGGGCCGTGCTTGATCTGTATCCACCATGCGGCAAACGGAGCGTGTGCAGTAAGTGACACATGGGGGGCATCGCGGCAGGTGAGGGGACAGCACCGGTGTCCCCTGGCTGTCCCTTGCGTGTCCCCCCGGGCGATCGGCCAGACTCGCGGTAGGCACTCGGAAGAGAGGGCACATGGGCGACGACAGGCCCGCATGGGCACGGCGGATGGCTGCGGAGCGAGCGGCGCGCGACTGGTCGCAACGGGATGCCGTTCGGGCCCTTCGGGCTCACGCACCCTCGGAGCTCCCGTCCGACGACAGCATGATCCGGCAGTGGAAGCGCTGGGAGTCCGGCGCTCTCCCCAACGACTTCTACCGTCCGGTCATCGCGGCCGTCTTCGGCACGGTGACGAACGCGCTCTTCCCGGCGCCCTCCCGCCGTGACGGCAATAGGGAGATCCTGGCCGCGAGCGGCATGGAGACGCTGGAGATCGTGAGCCGACTCAATCGGTCCGACGT
Source organism: Streptomyces sp. NPDC056480 (assembly GCF_042795405.1). Taxonomy (NCBI): domain Bacteria; kingdom Bacillati; phylum Actinomycetota; class Actinomycetes; order Kitasatosporales; family Streptomycetaceae; genus Streptomyces; species Streptomyces sp. NPDC056480. The sequence continues at coordinate 63,614 of NZ_JBHTSA010000027.1, forward strand.
CGACAACGCGACGCTCGACGCACTGCGGATCACGACGGACCGCCTGTGCTCCGAGTACCCGTTCATGCCGAGCGAACAGCTCCTCATCGAGGGCCGTCAGTGGTTGCGCCGGGTTGTTGAGCTGCACTCCAAGAGCCTCACGCTCGCCCAGCACCGGGAAGCGCTCGCCCTTTCGGGGTGGCTGGCTCTCCTCGTTGGCTGCGTGGAGTACGACTCTGGTGACCGTCACGCGGCCGAGTCGACGCGACGCGCAGCGCTCTCGATCGCGACAGAGGCGGATCACGCGGAAGTGGCCGGATGGGCTCACGAGATGCGGGCCTGGTTCGCTCTCACAACCGGCGATTACCGGGGAGTCATTGCCGCGGCTCAGGCCGGGGCGGAGGTCGCCTCCCACCACGGCGTGGCGGTACAGCTCGCCGGCCAGGAGGCGAAGGCTTGGGCGCGGCTCGGGGACCGGCGTCAGGTCGAGGTCGCGCTGGACAAAGGCCGGCGGCTGCTCGAAGGGATGCCGCATCCGGAGAACCTGGACAACCACTTCGTGGTCGATCCGGCGAAGTTCGACTTCTACTCGATGGACTGCTACCGCCTGGTGGGCGAGGACCGGCTTGCCCGGAACCTTGCCGAGGAAGTGCTGCGTGCGGGTACGGACTTCGATGGAACGGAGCGCTCGCCGATGCGCAACGCGGAGGCACGCGTGACGCTCGGCGTGACGGCGGCCCGCGGTGGTGACCTGGAACAGGCGCTCATCATGGGGGAACAGGCGCTGCAGGGAGACAGGCAGTCGGTCCCATCGCTCATCATGACGAGCCGCGAGCTGGCCGCCGAGGTCAAGCGCCGGTACAGCGACGAGCCGTCGGCTCAGGAGTACCTCGCGAACCTGCGAGCGCTCGGCCAGGAGAAGCCCGGCTTTCTGCCCAACTAGCAAGCACCCCTCCCTCCTCGGACCCCGGTTTCGCGCTGAGACCGGGGTCCCGGCGTCTTCCTTGCTAGACGCTAGAGCGCAGGTCAAGGCACCGATTGGCTGCTAGCGGGGGTGCTAGACCTAGCGCCCCCCGTTGCTAGACCTAGCGGCGCGTTCGGCCGGCCTTCTGCCTGTGGGAGGGGCTAGAAGGGGCGGCCCGTGGGCCGCTCGACCCTTGGCAGCTCGCTTCGCTCGCGCTGCGATGAGCGCCGTCTACGGCCAGACGTTCGACGCTCTGCCGCTTGTCTTGTCGCTTGTCGGCATGGACGTCCGTGTGCCCACCCAACGCGGCGAGAGGTCCTCTGACCTGCGTGGCGACAAGCGACAAGACAAGTGACAAGCGACAAGTGGGCGACAGGCGCGTTCTCTCGCGGCCATTGGGTGCCTCCGTGGCTCGCGACGCTCCTGAGGGGCTTCGCCCTCTGCGGAGCGTATGCGGTTTCGATCGCTCGCGGTGCTCCTCGGAGAGGGAGTGCGTAGGCCGGAATTGGGCTCTGGAGCCCTCGATTACGCAGGGCCGCCGCCATTGCCGTCAGCTTCAACCAGCCCGAGAGTCGACCCGAACGGAACGGCTAAGTTGCCACGGAGGACACGTACCGTAGCCCTCAGGCAACCCTGAATCAGGAGGAGGACGTCGTGACCGCACCCGTCGGCACCCCCACTTGTCGCGGGCCTAGCAACCGAATCTGACCAGTTGCACCGTTCACTGGACCGGAACGTCGGAAGCTGTGCTGATCACCTCGGAGACAGGAAAATCGGGCTGGGTGTCCCGGTCAGCTTATGGGTCTGCGATGCCGGTGAGCTCGCTGGACAGCATGGAAACGGGGATCGACCAGGGGACCACGGTTTGTCGCCACGGCAGCCGACCCCTGGTTGATCCCTTTCACGGAACCCCGATCGGCCCGGTCCTGTCCTTGGCCCGGTGCAAGCAGAGAAGGATCCCCTGTGTTCTTCTGTTGCTTCGTCTCGGTCAGCTTGAGGGCGAGCTGGTGTGCGAGCGGGAGAAGAACTCGACGAGATGGTCGCCGATTGGGCGGCCTCCTCTGTCGTAGGGGGGATTGTGCCCGCCGAGCGCTTCGATGTACTCGAGTTGGGCGCAGCGGCCCAGTGAGGCAAGTCGCTGGTGGAGTCGTCGGCTGTGGGACACGGGAATGATTGGATCTGCTGCGCCGTGGATCAGAAGTGTCCTGGTGCGGAGCTTGTCGGCGAGTCGCAGGAGGTCTCGGGGGCCGTGGCTGTCGCGGATCTCAGTGCGTCCGCCGAGCCGGTCGATAAGTCGGCGAACGTCTGCGGAAGCGTCGTTGTAGAGGAGTTCACCGCTGAGGAAGGGTGCGATCGCGGCGCAGTGGGACCACTGGTTCGGCTGCGTGGCAGCCGCCAGGAGGGCGAGGTAGGCGCCGTAGCTTGTTCCGAAGATCATTATCTCAGTGTTCGGGTGGTCCCGGTGGCGGCTGATGTGGTCGGCGATTGCGTGGATGTCGGCGAGGTCGGGTCCACCCCACGCGTGATGGATGGCCTCCTGATGGCTTTGCCCGTACCCGGTGCTGCCCCGTTGATTGATTGCGATGACCGTTCCTGCGGTGGACAGGAGAGCGAGAGTGGGATTGCAGTCGGCTCGCCAGTGGGACTCAGGTCCGCCGTGGAGAGCGACGATCACCCTTTCTGCCGTGTTCCAGGGATAGCCGTAGACCAGGGCTTCGACCGGGCCCGCAGGAGTGGGGAACAACTCGGTCCGGGCTACGGCGTTAGCCGGGGTGTCGCGTGTCGTGGTGCGGCTGTGATTCCTTGGCCGAGTTGTGAAGGCGGCCAACGTCGCTGGCTGATCCGGCGCGCTGAAGGGGAGGTGGAGCTGGCCCTGTTGGTACGAACCGTATCCTGTGATTATGCCTAACGGGATGTCTACCTTCTCTGAGGTGTCGTGCTCGAGGTGATGTCGGATCAGGACTGAACGCACCCCTTGTTCGGTCGAGAGGAAGAGGCTGGTGCCGCCAGCATCGAAGGCCAGCGGCTTCACAATCCCTTCGAGAGAATCGAGACTGCGCAGGCGGCGCAGGGGTTCGCGCAGCATGAGGGTGCGGCTGAGCCGCCCGGTGGCGAGACTCGGTGTCGAAAGGCTGCCTACGGCAAAGAGCAGACTTCCGGATTCTGGCCTCGTGAACAGGATCCGAGTCCCTGTGAGGCAGGAAGCGAGAGAGTCTACGGACCCCGTGAGTGTGTCGACGCGAACGGGTTCGCACTCGCCAGTCTCTATAAGGCGATTAAAGGCGAGGTGCCTCGCAGAGGGTTCTAGCGGCCAGCCTCCTGTGAGTCTCCCGTGTGTGGTTGCGACTGCGCGGACGCTTGGGGCCAGGTGCCACACCGTTGTGCTATCGCTTGTATGGCTCACGGCCACCGACCCTGTTCCCATCGCCAGTTCGCAGTGGGGGTTACGGAGAGTTTCAGATTCTGCCGGTCCGGCCCGCTGATGTGGCGAGAAGCGCAAGATCCCGTAGCTATCCTTTGTGGCGGGGATGAGTACGAAAATGGATCCCTGGTCGTCGACACCGGCATCGGCGAATCTCGCCCCGTGTTGAACGAGCGGCCAACGTTGTACCGCTTCGCCAACGCTCCAGCGCTCGACGATCGCTTGCCCTTTCCGATATGCGACGCATGTCGCGTGCCTGGCGCTCGGCGAGAACCGGAAGATTCCACGTCGCGTTGCTGTCCGATCGGCCGCTGGGACGTATCCGGAAACGTCGCCCCGCCCCGCTTCTAGCGGAGGAGAAGGAGGGAGGACCATGACGAAGCTCCGTGTGCATAGTCGTGGAGGGCAAGCGCGATGCCGGACGCCCCGTACAGTAGGTCGGCCGTGTCCATGCGCTTGCCGTCCACATATCGGGGAAAGCCGAATGGGGAATCTTCATCCCAGGAGTTGAGGACTGCTTGGGCCGCCTTCTCCACCAATGAGTTCAGCCTCGGGTCGTCTGCACGGCAGACTGCATTTGTTGCGGCCTGGAGAACCCCCGAGTAGCCACAGCACAGTGCGGATCCCATGACACCCCATTCCTCGACCGGTATGTCGTCGAGGAGAGAAAGCCCCTCGATACCTTCTCGGATCAGGCTGGAATCTCCCAGTGCCAGACCTGCCAAGTGAATAGCGTTGGCGATGCCGGCCGAACCCGAGCACCAGCCGTGATTCGGGATATAGCCGGGAAGATCCACGGCATCTCTGACGGCGGCTGCCGTGGGCCAGGAGTGTGCGGTGACGGACCGTAGAGCTGCCAGGTATGTGCCCAACGATCGGACCGCCTCCGGCTGATCGTCGACGTATCTACCCGCTATCAAAGAAAGCGAGAGGAATGCCAATGGTCCAGCCAACCCGTGCGCTACTCCTGTAGCGAGGACGCGAGGAGCAGTGCCGACGGGCAACTGGGATTCTCCCCACAGTGAGCTTGATATCCCTGATTCCCCACTTGCTGGAGTGAACAGTTCAGTAAGCAATTCTAGGATGGAGCGAAGCTCTGCATCGGCGCTCGACTGTCCTTGCTCTGCAGCCAGTAGTAGCAGCCGCCCGATACCGGAGAATCCGCTAATTGCCTCGTAGGATTCAGGCGGCGCAGCTTGCGACCGCTGGAGCTTTGGAAAAGGGTAACTATTCACTGCTTTCCGCGCCTGATGGCGGAGCCAGTTGCAGCCAGATTCTATGATGGGCTGCACGAGTGAATCTGAGAAGTCAAAGCGACGCATCGCCAGAACAGCGCCGATTGTCCCCGTGGTGCCTTGGAAAAGGTTGTCAGGGCGGGCGGGAAGCCTCTCGAAAGCAGCCTGCAAATTGGCGCGAACGGCAGAACAGGAATCTGATGCTCCATCCACGGAATGCTGCGCAGCAAGTAGCACGCACCCCGGCAGAACAACGTGGGCCAAATCGCGCCGCATCATATGGTTGATAACGCGAGGGGGGTATGCAAGCCTCTCTGCAACCTCAGCGGAAATGGCGGATGCTCTGGAAGCGCGACTCGCAGGCTCGCCGGTCCTGTCAGCCGTACTCATTCCCGAGCCCACGTGACTACCCTTCTATGAGAGAATGCATAGAGGTCGCCGATCAAATAGACCACGCACTGGCCCCTCGGGCGCACTGCCGACTCCACTGAGCCGTCCAGAATACCCCCAAGGGGAGAATCTGTCATTCCGTAGAGGGAATACAGATCGGGAGATTTTTAGTGCAGGGCTTACTAGACCGTGGCGGCACAGGATACCGGCCAGCAGAGCCCGCAAGTGCGCGGATGCCCCGAGGGGGTGGTGTACTGGAAGTCGCAGTCATCTCCGTGGGTTAGGTCACAGTCCAGGGCAGTGTTATTTTCCGACTCGGCGGGCATCTGCTGGAGCATAGATACATCGATCATGGTGTGTATCCTCACGTGAATGTAGCTACCCGTGTCGGGCGCCATGACACCTACGGTGAGCACTGCCGGCAGTGGCGCCCTGAGCAGTCGATACTCAACAACTTGCAGGGAAAATGATCTTTCAGTGGATTAACTCCCCGGGTGCGCTCGCTTCAGGGCGTCGCGCCCCGTATGGAGTTCGCAACGCGATCATGAACTGCGGTTGATGCACTCCTCGTAGGAGGTCGGTGGAGCTGAAGCCCGAGAGGGAAGACTTACTAGCCGCCTTGGCTCTTCGCCCTGTCTGGGCGTGGGCGCCTCTGGCAGAGAAACACGCTTGGCCACGGCTCCAACCGGACAGCCCGGATGCCACCGGTCGGGCTGTCCGGGCTGACTTTCCCGGTCAGGCCTTCAATCGGACAGTCGGACACCAGGGGCACCCCGGCTATGGCAGAAGATGCGTGTTCACAGTACAGGCCGCCGCAGCGAGGTCTGGGAGCTCCACGACCTCGACACTAGCCCGGTCATGGCCAGCTCCTCGCACCTCGCCGTCCGCCTTGCGCCGGATTGGGGAGGGTCTGCGGCCCTCTGCGCAGACAAGAGGAGCACGCGCCGCCGACGGGGTGCTCCTCTTGTCTGTGTGAGGCGGCGGCGGTCTGGGTGGCCGACCGCCGCAGTGGCCCCGTGATTCGGGAGTCAGCGTCCGGTGGTCGCCCGTGCTAAGAGCGCTTTGACCTGGGATGATCCTCTTAGAGGGGAGCCGTTCTTACGGACGCTGCGGACGCTTGCGGGCGCTACACATTTTGTTCAGCGTCCGCACGGAAACCGCAGGTCAGGGACCGCACGGAAGGTGCGTCGGACGCTGCGGACGCTGTTTTCTCTCAACCCTCTAGGACGAGAGAAAGAGGCTTTTCAGGAGCGGGCCGACCGAGGGTGCGCATCGCCGTCCTCTCCCCTCTGAAAGGCCCTCCCTCCCGACGCTCCTCGCAGTGGCAGGAGGCCAGAGCCCTCGATGCCCCGCTCCGGCGCTCACGGAAGTGACCACGCCGCACGGTCGGTTGGTGGACTCTTCCCAGAACACGCGGCAGCTCGCTGGCGTTGCTGCTCCGGACCTGCTGGCCCGTAGGGAGAGCCACTGCCTACTGCCCAACCCGCCGAGTGGGCAGTAGAACGGCCCTCTACTGCCCACCCAGCCTCCTGAGCAGGGCTCTGGGCAGTAGGCAGTAGCGCCAGAACGTCGATGTGCTGACCGTTGCCCGCGCGCTGCTGGGGAAGGGGGCGTACCCCACTAAGCAGTAGTCGCCCGACGGGCACACCGACACGGGACGGTGGGCGCCCGAGGGACGTCCGCCCGGCGGCCGGCGTACGGCCGGGCACCACCCCCGGCCGTACGCCCAGTACGCGGTGCCGGTGCACCCAGGCGCTAACCCCTAACGCGCTACTCACGGACGAGTTGGCCTGCTATCGGGGGCGCTAACGTTAGCGGGCCGTCCGGCTATCGCTAGCGGTACGGCCCGCCCTGCGCTGGGCCCTCTCTGGGCCCTCCGGCGTCGACCATTGACCACCAGCGTCGACCAACAACGACCGCTCGACCGCAGGTCAGTCGCGGTACGCGCCTCTCTGACCAGGGGCGGAAGGCGGGCCCTCCAGACCCAGGGCAAGAAGTAACCCTGGTCGCGATCAAGGCCCCCACCTGCGGTTTCTCCGTGGGTGGGGGCCTCGTTCATGGCTGGGCCCTGCGGCCTGGGCCCTGCGACCTGGGCCCTGCGGCCTGGGCCCTCAGGGGGCCACGCCGGGTTCAGCCGGCGAGTCCGCCGAAGAAGGCGCGGACGTCGCTGACGAACGCCCCGGGCTCCTCCGGCGGGACCCTCTCCGTCCATCTGGGCATGCTCGACTTCGACTTCGAGGTCTCCGACTCTGACTCCGACTCCGAATCCGCCGGTCCGACGGCCCGCTGAGGCGGGCGTCCGGGGGTTACCCCCCGCTCGGGCCACCGGTTCGCCGGATGTTCCCCGGGCGCACCTCCCGGCCATGATCGTTTTCTGTGCGGGGCCGCACCGGCCCGGCACGCCATGGACGAGAACGGGGAAGCCGGATGCGACACAAGAGGCTCGGAGGAGCCATCGCCATGACGATCGTCATGGCATCGGCCCTGGCCGCCGGGACTGCCCTGCCCGCCGCCGCGGCGGGACACCCGACCGGCGCAGGGAGTTCGGTCGACGGCGTCTGGCGCGTGGACGGCTACGGCACGGTCCTGTCGATCGCGGACGGGCGGCTGCAGGAGTACCAGACCACGGCGATCAGCTGCGTCCCCGGAGAGGCGGCCGTCCGGACCGCCCCGGGCACCTACCGCACCGAGGACAAGACCCTGCTCACGGTCCGCCCGCAGGGAACGCTGCACGTGGCCGGCGCCACCGGCGACCGCCGGCTCCGGCGCCTCGCAGCGCTGCCGGACACCTGCGACCACGTGCTGCCCGCCGACGAGGTGCCGGCACCGACGGCCTTCGACGTCTTCTGGCAGACCTTCGAGGAGAACTACCCCTTCTTCGCGGACCGGGGCATCGACTGGCACGCCGTCCGGGACGCCTACCGCCCCCAGGTCCACGCGGACACCACCAGGGAGGAACTCCTCTCCCTCTTCGACGACATGGTGGCTCCGCTGAACGACGCGCACGTCTCCGTCTCCTACGGGAAGCACCGTTCCGACCCCCACGTCCGGCCCGGCACCACGAGCGATCTCCAGGGCCTGGACGCCAGGGCCAAGGAGCACATCATCCGGCGGGACCTCGGCGGGAGGACTCCACAGGAGTTCGGGAACGGTCGCATCTCCTACGCCGACCTGCCCGACGGGCAGGGCTACCTGCGGATCTCCGGATTCGCGGGCTACGACCCCGAGGACCGCACCTACGCCGGCGGGCTCGCCGAACTGGACCGGGCACTGGACGCCGTCCTCACCCGCGAGCGCACGCGGTCGCTCCGAGGGCTGATCATCGACCTCCGGCTCAACGGCGGCGGCGACGACGCCCTGGGCGTGCACCTCGCCGGACGCCTGACCGACACCCCGTACCTCGCCTACCGCAAGCGCACCCGGTACACCCCGCCGCAGTCCGTCCGGGTGGAGCCGGCCCGCGACACCCCCCGCTACACCGGACCCGTCGCCGTGCTCACGGCCGACACGACGTTCAGCGCGGGGGAGACCTTCGTCCAGGCCCTCATCGACCGGCCCGGCCGGACCGTCCGCATCGGCGGACCGACGCAGGGCGTCTTCTCGGACATGCTGGACCGCGCGCTCCCGAACGGCATGGAGTTCACCCTGCCGAACGAGGAGTTCCTGACCCGCACGGGGAGGACCTTCGACGTCACCGGCATCCCGCCGCACCTGCCGACACCGGTCTTCACCGAGAAGGAGTTCGAGCAGAACCGCGACTCCGCCTTCGACACGGCCGTGGCGACGCTGAAGCGCTGAGGCCCGGCACCGCCGAGGCCCGGCACCGCCGAGGGGAGACTCCGAGCCGGCCTGCGCACGTAAATTGGCGCGCCGAATTCGCGCGAGCTCGCTACCGTCCGCCCCATGAGCACCCGCCCCTCTCTCCGCCTGGAGAAGATCACCCCCGCCACCGTCGACGCCGCCCTCGCTCTGCGTGTCCACCCCCATCAGGAGCGGAACGTCGCTCCCGTCTCGACCTCCCTCGCCGAGGCCTATGCCTTCGGGGAGGCCGCATGGCCGCGGCTGATCTTCGACGGGGACCAGCTCGTCGGCTTCCTGATGGCCTTCGTCGACCTCCAGTGGAACGCCGAGAAGGACCCCGACGACCGCCGCAGCGGTCTCTGGCGGCTCAACATCGCCGCCGAGGGGCAGGGCAAGGGATACGGCCGGTTCGCCGTCGAGGCCGTCCGCGACGAGCTGCGCCGGCGCGGCGCCTCGCAGCTGTACGTCACCTGGGAACCCGGCGAGGACGGGCCCGGCGCCTTCTACGAGCGGCTCGGCTTCCGTCCCACGGGGGAGACCAGCGGCGACCAGATCGTGGGGGTGGCGGAGACGGGGAGCGGGGAGAGCGAGCAGTGAGAAGGGGGTGGGGTGCGGACGCCGCACCCCACCCCCTCCGTCGCACCGGGTCAGCCCGAGCAGCCGCCGCACTGGCACGGGCCGCCCGACTGGCAGCCGCAGCCGCAGCCCGAGCCGCACCCGCAGGCGCCCAGGAGGGGCAGGTGCACCGCCTCACGCGGTGCCTCCGCCCCGGAGTCGGTCACGGTCGTGTCGGGGGATTCGGCCATGGGGGTCCCTCCCTTTCGAGGCGCACATCGCCTCCCCCCATTGCATGCCCACCCGGACCGGCGCATCAACGGCGCATCGGCGCCCGCGCGCTACGCGCCCTCGACCGGCGCGTCCGCCGCCTGGAGCTCGTCCGCGTGCTCACCCGTCACCAGGTACACCACACGCTTCGCCACCGACACCGCGTGGTCGGCGAACCGCTCGTAGTAGCGGCCGAGCAGCGTCACGTCGACCGCCGTCTCGATGCCGTGCTTCCAGCGCTCGTCGATCAGGTGCTGGAACAGCGTCCGGTGCAGCAGGTCCATCTCGTCGTCGTCCTGCTCCAGCTGGAGCGCCAGGTCGACGTCCTTCGTGATGATGACCTCCGCCGCCTTCGCCATCAGGCGCTGCGCCAGCTGCCCCATCTCCAGGATGGTCGCGTGCAGGTCCCGCGGCACCGCGGACTCGGGGAACCGCAGCCGGGCGAGCTTCGCCACGTGCTGCGCCAGGTCGCCCGAGCGCTCCAGGTCGGCGCTCATACGCAGCGAGGTCACCACGATGCGCAGATCCGTCGCCACCGGCTGCTGCCGCGCGAGCAGCGCTATCGCCCGGGCCTCCAGCTCGTGCTGGAGATCGTCGACCTTCTGGTCGGCGGCGATCACGCTCTCCGCGAGCTTGAGATCCGCGTCGAGCATCGCCGTGGTGGCGCGCCCGACCGCCGACCCGACGAGCCGGGCCATCTCGACCAGGCTCTCGCCGATCGAGTCCAGTTCCTCGTGGTACGCGTCCCGCATGGATGTCCCTCTCTACACAAAGCTTGGCAAAGCTCCGGGGTCCGGATGGGGCCTCGGATCCCCACGTTCCCACCTTCGGCCCCTCACGCGTCCGGCTCCACCCGCACACATGAATCAATACTTTCCCCAAGGTGAACTCTGGGCGACGTAAGCCGCTGTCCCTCCCGGTACATGTGAACCAACCAGGTCCTCGGGGTGAACTCTGAGCGACGAGTGTTCGAGGAGCCACTCGGACGGCTGGGAGAGAGTCCTCGCACCCGCATAACCTGGGAGGCATGGACGTGAACGCGGCGGTCGCCGCATTGGCCGCGATCGCCGGCGTGTGCACCGGCGTGATCGCCATGCTGGCGTTCCGCTGGAGCGAGCGCGACCAGGCGAGACCCACCCGTACTTCCCTGCACACCGACGCCGTGCTCCCGCCCGGCGTCGACACCGTGCTGTCCGTGCTGCGCTCCTCCGCGGTCGTCCTCGACGAGAGCGACTCCGTGGTGAAGGCCAGCTCGGCGGCGTACGCACTCGGCCTGGTCCGCGGCGGGAAACTGGCTGTCGAGCCCATGCTCAACATGGCCCGTGACACCCGCCGAGACGGAGAGATACGACAGGTCGAACTGGACCTGGCCCGGCGCGGCAGCGGACGCGGCGAGGCCCTCGCCGTCTCCGCCCGGGTCGCCCCGCTGGGCTCGCGCCTCGTACTGCTGCTGGTCGAGGACCTCACCGAGGCCCGTCGCATCGAAGCGGTACGGCGCGACTTCGTCGCCAACGTGAGCCATGAGCTCAAGACCCCGACGGGCGCGCTCTCCCTGCTCTCCGAGGCGGTCATGGACGCCTCGGACGACCCCGAGGCGGTCACCCGCTTCGCCGGCCGCATGCAGATAGAGGCGACCCGCCTCACCAACCTCGTACAGGAGCTCATCGACCTCTCCCGCGTGCAGAACGACGACCCGCTGGAAGACTCCGAGCCCGTGTCCGTGGACGAACTCGTCGCCGAGGCGATCGACCGCTCCCGGCAGCCCGCCTCCACCAAGCAGATCACCATGGTGTCGGGGGGCGCGGCCGACCTGTACGTCTGGGGCAGCCGCGGTCAGCTCGCCGCCGCCCTGGGCAACCTCGTGGAGAACGCCGTCAACTACTCACCGGCCCGTACGAGGGTGGGCATCGCCGCCCGCCACATCGCGGCGCCGGGCGGGGACCTGATCGAGATAGCCGTCACCGACCAGGGCATCGGCATCTCCGAGCGCGACCGCGAACGCATCTTCGAGCGCTTCTACCGCGTCGACCCGGCCCGCTCCCGTGCCACCGGCGGTACGGGACTCGGCCTGGCCATCGTCAAGCACGTGGCCGCCTCCCACGGCGGAGAGGTCACCGTCTGGAGCACCGAGGGCCAGGGCTCCACCTTCACCTTGCGGCTGCCCGAGGCGGGCGCCGTACGGGACCGCCGACCCGCCTCGTCCCCCACCCCTGATCTCATGACCGAACCGCTTCCTGCCCCGGAGGTCCTTCCGTGACCCGAGTGCTTGTCGTCGAGGATGAGGAATCCTTCAGCGACGCCCTGTCCTACATGCTTCGCAAGGAGGGCTTCGAAGTCGCAGTAGCGGCGACCGGGCCCGACGGCCTCGACGAGTTCGAGCGCAACGGGGCCGACCTCGTCCTCCTCGACCTGATGCTTCCGGGGCTCCCCGGTACCGAGGTGTGCCGTCAGCTGCGCGGCCGCTCGAACGTCCCCGTCATCATGGTGACGGCCAAGGACAGCGAGATCGACAAGGTCGTCGGGCTGGAGATAGGAGCCGACGACTACGTGACGAAGCCCTTCTCCTCGCGGGAGCTGGTCGCCCGCATCCGCGCGGTCCTGCGCCGCCGCGGTGAGCCGGAGGAGGTCACCCCCGCGGCCCTGGAGGCCGGCCCGGTCCGTATGGACGTCGACCGCCACGTGGTGACGGTCGCGGGCGGCAAGGTCGACCTGCCCCTGAAGGAGTTCGACCTCCTGGAGATGCTGCTGCGCAACGCGGGCCGTGTGCTGACCCGCATGCAGCTCATCGACCGGGTCTGGGGCGCGGACTACGTCGGCGACACCAAGACCCTCGACGTCCACGTCAAGCGCCTCCGCGCCAAGATCGAGCCGGACCCCGGTGCCCCGCGCTACCTGGTCACGGTCCGGGGCCTGGGCTACAAGTTCGAGCCGTAGACCGGCCCACGGCCTCGGCCGCACGAGACCGGACTCTGGCCCCGCGAGGTCGGACCCCGGGCCCCGCGCGGTCGGCCCACGTCCGCGCGCGGTCGGCCCACGTCCGCGCGCGGCCGGACCACGACGGCGCGCGGTAGGCCGACGGCCGCACGAGGCCGGACCCCGGCCCCGCGCGGCCGGTCCTCCGCCCCGCGCGGACGGGCGCAGTCCGGCGTCGGATGTCGGTGGACGGATACACATGAAGGGCGCCCTCCCCGCCGGGGAGGGCGCCCTTCACATGTGCGTACGGTCAGTGGCCGGCCGCGTGGCTCGCCTCGCCCGACGGCTCGCCGGTGGCCTCGCCGCCGTGCTCGCCCTCGGCCGCGCCCGAGGGCGTCGCCGTGGCGGTCGGCTCGGTGCCCGGGGGCGCCGGGATGATCGTCGGGCCGAAGTCCTTGAAGTAGCTCGTCGCCGGGACCACGAAGGCGTCCAGGCCCACGTCGCCGGTGCGGCTGAGCTTGAAGACGACCTTCTGGGCGTCGCCGTCGCGGGTGGCCTCGCTGCCGTTCTCGATGACGGCGGAGGCGTTGCCCTCGCCGCCGATCACGACGGAGCCGTTGGCCGGGACGACGACCGGGCCGGCGCCCGTGGCCGGCTTCAGCGCCACGGTGGCGTTGCTGCCCGGCAGGGTGATGGACTGGATCGTCTGGGGCAGCCGACCGTTGTTGAAGACGGTGGCCGAGACGACGGCCGGGCCCTTGGCCACGTCCAGCGGCTGTGTGATCACCAGAGCGTTCTGGATCTTGACGTCGTCCACGGTGACGGCGGCGTTGTCCGGCTTGACGCCGAGCGTCTGCGCGTCGTTGCCCGCACCACAGGCGGACAGCGCGGCGATGGAGAAAACGATGGCGGTGGCGGCGAGGGCGCCGCGTCGAAGGCTGCGGCTCACGGCGGCGGCATCTCCTAGGACGTACGGACGGGCTAAGGACAGGCTTCGGACTGCTTCGGGCCCAAAGGCCAACTAAGACCAGCTAAGACCAACTAAGGGTGTGTCAGCGCGCTCAGGTTACCGAGCCGCACTCTCCGTCCCGCACCCGACCCGCCCCTTACCGGCCGCGGGGTCTCCGGGCGCGCTCCGGGAGCGGCCCCGAGGCGGCTCCGGGCCGGCTCCGGTTCGGCTCCGCTTCGGCCCCCGGGGCTGCTCCGGGGCGGCCCCGCATCCGTCCGCCGTTCTCGCCGTGCACCGGCCGCTGTGGCTGGATCACGACCCATTGACCTGTTGTTCACATAACCGCCTTGATCAATTCGAGGGCCGCCCCGCATTCCCCGGAGCCGTACCTCCGGAAAAACCCCGACCGGCGTCCGCTGATCAATTACGGAATCACCCCGTGATGCATCCGTACGGGTGGACGATCCTCGAACGGAGTACGTTGGGAAGGCCACACCGAACCCGACAAAACGGGGCATCATCCCTCCCCGGAGGGGCCTCGGGTAGGTGTAACGTGCGCGTTTCTCTCCGTCCGCGCAGCCGCTCCGACCTGCGAATACCGCCTTCCGGAAGCCCTCCGCAGCACGATCGGCTTGCTGTTGTCAAGCCCCGAGATATGCCCTGACCTGCGAAAACGCCATTCAGAAGAAGCCGTATCCGTGTTACCCTGGATAGCCACGGAAGGGGTACCTGTCACATGACGTTCAAGGTTGGCGACACCGTGGTCTATCCCCATCACGGGGCCGCGCTGATCGAGGCCATCGAAACTCGCCAGATCAAAGGCGTGGACAAGACCTACTTGGTGCTCAAGGTCGCGCAGGGCGACCTGACGGTTCGTGTGCCGGCGGACAATGCGGAGTTCGTCGGTGTTCGCGACGTAGTCGGTCAGGACGGGCTGGACCGGGTCTTCGAGGTGCTGCGCGCGCCGTACGCCGAAGAGCCGACGAACTGGTCCCGTCGCTACAAGGCAAATCTCGAGAAGCTCGCCTCCGGCGATGTCATCAAGGTCGCCGAAGTAGTCCGCGACCTGTGGCGGCGTGAGCGCGAGCGCGGTCTCTCCGCCGGTGAGAAGCGCATGCTCGCCAAGGCTCGGCAGATCCTGGTCAGCGAGCTGGCCCTCGCGGAGAACACGAACGAGGACAAGGCCGAGGCTCTCCTCGACGAGGTCCTCGCGTCCTGAGCGTGCTCTGAAGACATCCGAGCGCGCTACCAAGTGAAGCAATGCCGTGGTGCCCGTCGGCGTGCTGTGATCCACACAGTGCTGCCGCCGGGCACCGCGGCATTTCACGACTGCGGTGTTCACGACTGCGGTGTTTCACGAGTGTGGTGTTCACGTGTGCCGCGTCGCACCACTGCGACGTCTCGCCACCGCGACATCGCACCACTCACCCCTGCGACACCGCACGACCGCGCCAGCACGCATGTTCCTGTACGCACTTTCGCGTACGCGCGTTCATGTACGTATGCTCTCGTTCCCCCTGTTACGTCCGAACCCCTGTGCGTGGACGTCAACGCCTCGACCGTCGTCACGGAAAGGGCCCGGTCAAGGCGGAGCGTCCGGCACGGTGAGGCCATACCCATGTCGGCCGCGGAAACAAACCTGCCGGAGTGCAACCGATGTCAGACGAAGCGCGTCCTCCTCGTACCGCCGTGGTGATCCCGGCGGCCGGACGGGGCGTACGCCTCGGCCCGGGCGCCCCCAAGGCGCTGCGCGCGCTGAACGGCACCCCCATGCTCATCCACGCCGTCCGCGCGATGGCCGCCTCCCGCGCGGTCTCGCTCGTCGTCGTGGTCGCACCCCCCGACGGCGCCCCCGAGGTCAAGAACCTCCTCGACGCCCACGCCCTCCCCGAGCGCACCGATTACCTGGTCGTACCCGGCGGTGACACCCGCCAGGAGTCCGTACGCCTCGGCCTCGACGCGCTCCCCGAGGGCATCGGCGTCGTCCTCGTCCACGACGCGGCCCGCCCGCTCGTCCCCGTCGACACCGTGGACGCGGTCATCGAGGCCGTACGGGACGGGGCCGTCGCCGTCGTCCCCGCCCTGCCCGTCGCCGACACCGTCAAGGAGGTCGAGCCGGCCGAGAAGCCGGGCGACCCCGAGCAGGTCGTCGCCACCCCCGTCCGGGCCCGGCTCCGCGCCGTCCAGACCCCCCAGGGCTTCGACCACGACACCCTGGTCAACGCCCACGCCACCATCGCCCTCACCGGTGAGGGCGCCACCGACGACGCCGGTATGGTCGAGCGGCTCGGCGCGCCCGTCGTCGTCGTGCCCGGCCACGAGGAGGCCTTCAAGGTGACCCGCCCCCTCGACCTCGTCCTCGCCGAGGCCGTACTCGCCCGCAGGAGGGCCAACGATGGCTTCTGAGCCGATGAACCTCCCCCGTACCGGCATCGGTACCGACGTCCACGCCTTCGAGCAGGGCCGCGAACTCTGGTGCGCGGGCCTCCTCTGGGACGCCGAGGAGAACGACGGATACGGCCTCGCCGGGCACTCCGACGGTGACGTGGCCGCCCACGCCGCCTGTGACGCGCTCTTCTCCGCCGCCGGCGTCGGCGACCTCGGCGCCCACTTCGGCACCTCCCGCCCCGAGTACTCCGGCGCCTCCGGCGTCACCCTGCTCGCGGAGGCCGCCCGGATCGTCCGCGCCGAGGGGTACGAGATCGGCAACATCGCCGTCCAGGTCATCGGCGTCCGCCCCAAGGTCGGCAAGCGGCGCGACGAGGCGCAGAAGGCGCTGAGCGAGGCGGCCGGCGCACCGGTCTCCGTCTCCGGCACCACGACGGACGGCCTCGGTCTGACGGGCCGCGCGGAGGGCCTCGCGGCGCTCGCGACGGCCCTCGTGTACCCGGTGGCACGCGCGTAACGGCGTTCCGGAGAGTCCGTCATCACGTTCACCGGTACCGGCATCCACCGGTACCGGTGAAAAACGTCATCGGAGACGGCGAACAGGTATCGGGGCACTACCACACGCCCACTACCCTGGAGTGGTGACTATTCGCCTGTACGACACCAGCGCCCGGCAGATCCGTGACTTCACCCCGCTCACGCCGGGCCAGGTCTCGATCTACCTCTGTGGTGCCACCGTCCAGGCGGCCCCGCACATCGGCCACATCCGGTCGGGGCTGAACTTCGACATCATGCGCCGCTGGTTCGCCTACCGCGGCTACGACGTCACGTTCATCCGCAACGTCACCGACATCGACGACAAGATCATCAGGAAGGGCGCCGAGCAGGGCCGCCCCTGGTGGTCCATCGGCTACGAGAACGAGCGCGCGTTCAACTCCGGTTACGACGCGCTCGGTTGCCTGCCGCCCAGCTACGAGCCCCGCGCCACCGGGCACGTTCCCGAGATGATCGAGATGATGCGCGGCCTCATCGAGCGCGGTCACGCGTACGAGGCCGACGGCAGCGTCTACTTCGACGTCCGCTCCTTCCCGGGCTACCTGGAGCTGTCCAACCAGGACATCGACGACCTCCGCCAGCCCGACGAGGGCGTCTCCGGCAAGCGCGACCCGCGCGACTTCGCGATGTGGAAGGCGACCAAGCCGGGCGAGCCCGACTGGGAGACCCCGTGGGGCCGCGGCCGTCCCGGCTGGCACCTGGAGTGCTCGGCGATGGCCCACAAGTACCTGGGCTCCGCCTTCGACATCCACGGCGGCGGCCTCGACCTGATCTTTCCCCACCACGAGAACGAGATCGCCCAGGCCAAGGCCTTCGGCGACTCCTTCGCCCAGTACTGGGTGCACAACGCCTGGGTCACCATGAGCGGCGAGAAGATGTCGAAGTCGCTCGGCAACAGCGTGCTGGTGTCCGAGATGGTGAAGAACTGGCGCCCCATCGTCCTCCGCTACTACCTGGGCACCCCGCACTACCGCTCGATGATCGAGTACAGCGAGGAGTCCCTGCGCGAGGCCGAGTCGGCGTTCGCCCGGATCGAGGGCTTCGTCCAGCGCGCCACCGAGAAGGCCGGCAAGGACGTCGCCCCCGCCGCCGAGGTGCCGCCGGCCTTCGCCGAGGCCATGGACGACGACCTGGGCGTGCCGCACGCGCTCGCGATCATCCACACCACCGTCCGGCAGGGCAACAGCGCCCTCGCCGCCGACGACAAGGACGAGGCCATCGCCCGCCTCGCCGAGGTCCGGGCCATGCTCGGCGTCCTCGGCCTGGACCCGCTCGACCCGCACTGGGCCGAGGAGACCGGTGGCGGCGACGAGCTCCACGGCGCCGTCGACACCCTCGTACGGCTCGTGCTCCAGCAGCGCGAATCGGCCCGCGAGCGCAAGGACTGGGCGACCGCGGACGCGATCCGCGACCAGCTCAACCAGTCCGGCCTCGCCATCGAGGACAGCCCCGACGGCCCCCGCTGGACGCTGGGCAACCGTTAGAAGACGTGCCGCTCGGGCCTCCGGGCGGCACACTTCAGTTACAGACCTTGTACGAGGGCCGAGTACGCCTCCGTACGCAACACCGAGGATTAGGTAGTCATGGCCGGGAACAGCCAGCGCAGGAACCGTCGCACGTCCAACAAGAAGGGTGCGACGATCGGCAGCGGTGGCCAGCGGCGCAAGGGCCTCGAAGGCAAGGGCCCGACGCCCAAGGCCGAAGCCCGCAAGGGCCACAAGGCATTCCGCGTCAACAACGCGATGGCCCGGAACGCGGCCAAGCGCAAGCCCGTCGTCCGCCGCGGCGGCAAGGGCCAGTCCGAGATGGTCGTCGGCCGCAACCCGGTCTTCGAGGCCCTGCGCGACGGCGTGCCCGCCTCGACGCTGTACGTGCAGCAGTTCATCGACAACGACGAGCGCGTGCGCGAGGCCCTGAACCTCGCCACCGGCCGCGGCAACATCAACATCATGGAGGCGCCGCGCCCCGAGCTCGACCGGATGACGAACGGCCTGAACCACCAGGGCCTCGTCCTCCAGGTCCCGCCGTACGAGTACGCGCACCCCGAGGACCTCGTCACGGCCGCGTTCGACGACCACGACGACCCGCTGATCGTCGCCCTCGACGGCGTCACCGACCCGCGCAACCTCGGCGCCGTCGTCCGTTCCGTCTCCGCCTTCGGCGGCCACGGCGTCGTCGTCCCCGAGCGGCGCGCCGCCGGCATGACCGCCGGTGCGTGGAAGACCTCGGCCGGCACCGCCGCCCGTACCCCGGTCGCCCGCGCCACCAACCTGACGCGCTGCCTCGAGCAGTACCAGAAGGCCGGCGTCACGGTCGTCGGCCTCGCCGCCGACGGCGACCGCGAGGTGCACGAGCTGGAGGAGCTGGGCGGTCCGGTCGTCATCGTCGTCGGCTCCGAGGGCAAGGGCCTGTCCCGCCTCGTCGGCGAGACCTGCGACTTCCTCGTCCGCATCCCGATGCCGGGCGGCGCCGAGTCGCTGAACGCCGGTGTCGCGGCCGGTGTCGTGCTCTACGAGGCGGCCCGCCGCCGGATGGCCCGCTGACACCGGGCCGGTAGTACTTCCGGCCCCGGCCGTGGCGTGATCTTGACGGGTCTCGGACATTTGCGAGCCGTCAAGGCAGTGTCCTAAACCCAGATCACTCGGTTAGATGAGTGTGGACACCAGAACGCCCCGGCCGGGGTTCGACGATCAGCCCGCGTTGAGCATGGTCAAGGTGGATTCCGATCCCGCCCAGGTGATCGTGAACCACGCCAGCTTCCGTGTGCGGCTCGCGCCTGCCCCGCAGCCGAAGATCGGCGCCGGGGCCCGCACCGCAGCCCTCTCCGGGGCCGGGGCAGGAGCGGGCGGACCGCGCCGTCGCCCCGTCGTATGGACCGGAAAGTCCTCGCCGGGCGCGACCGGCCTCCTCCAGGCCGTGCGGGAGTCCTCCGTCTCCACGCTCGAGCCGTCGGTCGGCCACGGCGGCCGTGACGGCGGCCTCGGCCACGCGGGCCTGGACGCGGGCTCCACCCAGGCCATCCCGCGCATCGACGACACCATGCCCACCCCCGTGGTGACCGCCGACTCCGGCCCCCTGCTGCCCCCGATGCGCCGCGCCGAGGGCGCGTACGACGATCTGTACGAGCTCCGGCCCGAGACCGAAGGCCCCGGCTCGGCGGCGTACGAGGACGAGACGGCGGAGGCCCGGCCCGCACCGCGCCACGGGCAGGACGCCGTCCGGCACGCCTACTACCCCGGCCGCCGGATGAACCTCGGCGTCGTCCTCCTCCCGCTCCGCGTCTTCCTCGGCTTCATCTCCATCTACGCGGGCATGGGCAAGCTCTGCGACCCCGTCTACTTCGACGGCGGCGAGCGCGGCTCCATGGTCAAGTGGCTCAACTCCCTGCACCCCTGGCCCCTCGCCGAACCCCTCCGCGACTTCGCCCTCCAGCACCCGGTCGGCGCCGGACTCACCGTCGCCTTCCTCCAGGTCGTCGTCGGCGTCCTCACCGTCCTCGGCCTCTGGCAGCGCGTCGCCGCCGTCGTCGGAGCCCTGCTCTCCGCAGCGCTGCTCCTCACGGTCAGCTGGAAGACCGTCCCGGTCTACGACTCCGCCGACATCATCTTCCTGGCCGCCTGGTCCCCGCTGATCATCGCCGGCGCCCCCGTCTACTCGATCGACGCCCGCCTCGCCGGCGAGGCCTGGCGCACCCTCGGACCGCGCGCCGACCTGTGGGACCTGCGCCGCCGCGTCATCCGCCGCAGCACCCTCGTCGCCGCGGTCGTCGTCGGCCTCACCCTCCTCATCGGCTCCGTCCTCGGCGGCGCCGTCCGCTCCACCGAGATGGTCACCGTCCCGGGCCCCAACGACGACCCGATCAACCACCTCCCGGGCCGGCCGCTCCCCACCGAGCCGACGCGCCGCGCCCCCTCCAAGGCCGCGTCCACCGTGCCCGCGCCCGCCGCGACCAGCGAGGCCCCGGCCGAGCGCGAGGAGACGCGGGAGGCGACCCGGCCCACCGAGAGCACCCGCGAGGCCACCCGGACGCAGGAGCAGCGGCCGACGGCCACGCAGGGCACGGGCACCGGCACCGGTGGCGGCAGCAGCAGCCGTACGCCCACGCGGTCCGCCCCGGAGCCCCCGCCGTCCACCAGCGACACCCCGAGCAGCACGGGCGGCAGCACGTCGGGCGGCGGCTCCGGAGGCGGCTCGACCGGCTCGACGGGCACGCCGTCGGAGAGCAGCTCGACATCGGGCGGGGCGAGGAACCCGATCGGCGGACTGCTGGGCTGAGGCTCCGTACGGCCGGAGGCCCGGACGTACGGACCTCCGGCCGGGACCACGGCCACGGACACGGAAGAGGGC